>JASLDZ010000343.1 GCA_030151985.1 Caulobacteraceae bacterium
CGCGGAGGCTGCGCCCGGGCGGTCGGTGATGGTGTGCAAGATCTCGGGCGCGCGAGCCGAGCCGGAGCTCTTCGCCGCGCTTCAGGCCGATTGCGCGGGCCGGGCCGACATCCGGCTGATCTCCGGAACGCTCAGCGAGGAGCGCATGCGCACGCTGGTCGCTAGCGTGGACGTGGTATTCTCGCCCCATCGGGCCGAAGGGTTCGGCCTGCTCCTGGCCGAAGGCATGAGGCTGGGAAAGGCGGTGGTGGCCACAGGCTGGTCGGGCAACATGGACTTCATGGACGAGAGCTGCGCCGCCCTGATCGACTACGCCCCGACGCCCGTGGTCGATCCTCAGGGCATGTACCGCGACGCCCGCTGGGCCGAACCGGACCTCGACCACGCGGCGGAACTGCTGGCGCGGCTCGTCCGCGAGCCGACGAGCCGCGCCGCCCTGGGCGCGCGGGCGGGCGCGCAGGGCGGTCCGGTGTTCGATCCCGAGGCCTGGCGGGCCTTGGTGGCGGAACGCCTCAGCTCTTGAGGCCGAGCCTTTCGCCCGCGTAACGCTCCCGCAGCGGCCGCCACCAGCGCTCGTTGTCGAGGTACCAGCGCACGGTGCGCCGCAACCCGGTCTCGAACGTCTCCTCGGCGCGCCAGCCGAGTTCGCTCTCAAGCTTACCGGCGTCGATGGCGTAGCGGGCGTCGTGGCCGGGACGGTCGGCGACGAAGCTGATCAGCTCGCGACGCGGCGTCGCGCCGGCGCGGGGCGACATCTCGTCGAGCAGGTCGCATATGGCCTGAACCACCTGAAGGTTGGTGCGCTCGTTGCGCCCGCCGACGTTGTAGGTCTGACCCGGACGCCCGCGCTCTACGATCAGCCTGAGCGCTCGCGCATGGTCCTCCACGTAAAGCCAGTCGCGCACGTTCGATCCGTCGCCGTAGACCGGCAGCGGTCGCCCCTCCAGCGCGTTCAGCAGGATCAGCGGGATCAGCTTTTCGGGGAAATGATAGGGCCCGTAGTTGTTGGAGCAGTTGGAGACCAGCACCGGCAGGCCGAAGGTGTGGAACCAGGCGCTGGCCAGGTGGTCCGAGCCTGCCTTGGACGCCGAGTAGGGCGAGCGGGGATCGTACGGCGTCTCCTCCGTGAACAGCCCCTCGGCTCCCAGGCTGCCGTAGACCTCGTCGGTGGAGACGTGCAGGAAGCGGAACGCCTCGGCCTCGTCCACCGGCAGCCCGCGGCGGAAGGTCTGCGCCGCCTGCAGCAGGACGTAGGTCCCGACCACGTTGGTGCGCACGAACTCGCCCGGCCCGGTGATCGAACGGTCGACATGGCTTTCGGCGGCCAAGTGGATCACAGCCTCGGGCCGGAAGCGGGTGAAGGCCGCCCCTACGGCCGTTTCGTCCGCGATGTCGGCCTGCTCCAGGGCGTAGCGGCCGGTGTCCTGCAGCCCTTCGGTCGAGCCTAGGGTTGAGGCGTAGGTGAGCTTGTCGAGGTTCAGCACCTCGTCGCCCTGCTCGACGCAGAAGCGGCACACGGCCGAGCCGATGAAGCCGGCGCCGCCGGTGACCAGAACCCTCAAGCCCGTCCTCCTCACGCGTGCCCCAAGGGGCCCTCGTCCGTCGGCCGAGACACCTAAAGGCGCGGGTCGGCGGACTCAATCGCGCCCTCCGGACCGCTGGCCTCGCCGCCCCTTCCCCACTAAACCACCGTCTTCGCCGAACCGCCGCGGATGCAGGATGCAGGTCGACACGTTCGACATCGAAGGGCCGCTGCTCCTGACGCCGCCGCGCCACGGCGACGCGCGCGGCTTCTTCTCCGAAGTGTTCCGGCAGGATGCGTTCGAGGGCGCGGCGGGGCCCGTGCGGTTCGTGCAGGACAACCACTCCGTCTCGGCGGCGAGGGGCGTGCTGCGTGGCCTGCATTTCCAGCGGCCGCCGTTCGCGCAGGGCAAGCTGGTGCGCGTGGCGCGAGGCGCGGTGCTGGACGTCGCCGTCGATGCGCGCGAGGGCTCGCCCACCTACGGCCGCCATCTGACCGTGGAGCTGAGCGCGGATAACTGGCGCCAGCTCTGGGTTCCTCCCGGCTTCCTGCACGGCTTCTGCACCCTGACGGAGGAGACCGAGTTCCTCTACAAGGTCACCGCCTTCTACAGCGCGCCGCACGACGCGGCGGCGGCGTTCGACGATCCGGACATCGGGGTGCGCTGGCCGTTCCCACGGGAGGCATTGACCCTGTCCGACAGGGACCGCGCCGCTCCCCGCCTGCGCGACCTCGCGCCGATCTTCCCTCGCGGCTGGGACGCCGCCCGAGCCGACGCCTGATGCGCCTGCTCGTCACCGGCGTGAACGGCCAGGTCGCGCGGGCGCTACGTGAGGCTCCGCGTCGGGCCGACGCGGAGCTGGTGTTCCTGGGCCGGCCGCAGCTCGATCTCGACCGGCCGGAGACGCTCGCGACCGCGGTGGCCGACGTCGCCCCAGACGTGGTGTTGTCCGTCGCCGCCTGGACGGCGGTGGACGCCGCCGAGTCCCACCGCGACGCCGCCTTTCGCGCCAACGCCGACGCCCCGGGGGAGCTGGCCCTCGCCGCCCGACGCCGGGGTGCGCCCGTGCTGCACCTCTCCACCGACTACGTGTTCGACGGAACCAAGCCCGCGCCCTACGCCGAAGCCGACCCTACCGGCCCGGCCACCGTCTATGGCGCATCGAAGCTGGCGGGCGAGCAGGCGGTGGCGGCCGCCCAGCCCGACAGCCTCGTCCTGCGCACCGCCTGGGTGCACGCGCCCTGGGGCTCCAACTTCGTGCGCACCATGCTGCGGCTGGCGGAAGCGCGCGACGAGGTTTCGGTCGTCCGCGACCAGCGCGGCGCGCCCACCTATGCGCCCGACATCGCCGAGTCGCTGCTGAGGCTCGCCGAGGCCGCCTGCGCACATCGCGGGCCCTTCGGCACGTTCCACATGTCGGGCGCGGGGGAGACGACCTGGGCCGACTTCGCCTCGGCCATCTTCGAAGGGTCGGCGGCGAGGGGCGGGCCTTGCGCGCGGGTGCGGCCGATCCCGACCGCGGACTACCCGACCGCCGCACCCCGGCCCCTCAATTCGCGGCTGGACTGCTCGGCGCTGGCGCGCGCCTGGGGCCTGAGCCTGCCGCACTGGCGCGACGGCCTGCAGCGGGGCCTGGACGCGCTGGTGGGCGAGAGGATGAGGGGAGACGCGGCGTGAAGGGCATCGTTCTGGCCGGCGGCGCGGGCACGCGCCTGCACCCAATGACGCTGGCCGTCTCCAAGCAGATGCTGCCCGTCTACGACCGGCCCATGATCTATTTCCCTCTCTCCACGCTCATGCTGGCGGGCATCCGCGAGATCCTGCTGATCTCGACGCCGGAAGATTTGCCGGCCTTCCGTCGCCTTCTCGGCGACGGGTCGGACTGGGGAATAGAGCTCAGCTACGCCGAGCAGCCCCGGCCCGAGGGGCTGGCGCAGGCCTTTGTGATCGGCGCCGACTTCGTGCGCGGCGGTCCCTCCGCCTTGATCCTTGGCGACAACATCTATCACGGCGAAGGTCTAAAGGCGCAGTTCGCCAGGGCGGCGGCGCGGCCGCTCGGGGCCACGGTGTTCGGCTACCGCGTGGCCGACCCCCAGCGGTTCGGCATCGTCGAATTCGACGACGAGGGATGCGCCGTCTCGATCGAGGAAAAGCCCGCCGAGCCGCGCTCGAACTGGGCGGTCACCGGCCTCTACTTCTACGACGCGGACGTCGTCGAGATCGCCGCCGCCGTTCGCCCCTCGGCGCGGGGCGAGCTGGAGATCACGGACGTGAACCGCGCCTACCTGGAGGCTGGCCGGCTGCATGTGGAGCGCATGGGTCGCGGGGCCGCCTGGCTCGACAGCGGCACGCCCGATTCCCTGATGGACGCCGCCAGCTATGTCCGCGCGCTGGAGAACCGCCAGGGCGAGCGCATCGCCTGCCCGGAGGTGATCGCCTTCGAACGCGGCTTCATCGATCGCGTCCGCCTCGCCGATTTGGGCGGCCGCCTCGGAAAAAGCGGCTACGGTCAGTATCTGCTGCGCGTGGCGGAGGAGCAGGGTGCGACGCCTACGTAGCCCGCCGGAGCACACCGGCCGCATTTGGGGTATCGTCCCAAACCGCGGCCCGCTACAATGACGGTGCTTCACTCGCTGACGAGCCCTCCGGGATCTGGCGGCGGCTCTTCCAACATCCCCGCCGAGCTAATGCATTCTGATCCGTCTCTGACTGTACTGATCTGCTGTTACTCAGGTGAGGAGTTCTTCGAGGACACCTTTGAGTCTGTCGCCATACAGGCCGGCGTCGATTTTGATGTCGTCATCCATGATAATGGATGCTCCGAGAGTTATCAGAAAAAAATTTCGCGGGCGGCGGCGCGAATCGGCGCCCGGGTCATTCGCAGCGAGATCAATCGGTACGGTGAGGGCGTAAGGTTTGACGTCCTCCCGCACATCGAAACAGATTACGTCGCCACACTGCACGATGACGATCTCATCGGCCCGGGCCGGCTCCGAAACGATCTTGACGCGATCAAGGAACATGATCTCGACTATGTGTTTAGCGATCGTTACTACATCGATCGCGAGGGGCGCCGGTTCGAGCCTGCTGCAGAGGAGGTGAACAGCTCCCCCTTTGAATCTGGAGATCACCCCTACAAGTTTGTCGCCGAGATATTTTTTAAGGGTCTGCGATTCCACTATTCTACGCTTGTCATGCGAACCGCTCTTGCTCAGAGCATAATCTATGGCGACCCTTATCTCCCGCGGATCGCGGACTGCCTCTTCGTGACGCGATTGTTGATGGACCGCTCTCTTCGCGGGTCAGCGCTGGAGTACCGAGGGACCGCGATCAGAGTGCATGGCTCTAACGACATGCTCTATTCCAAGTTCGAGCCGGGCCGCCGCCAGGAGGAGGTCTTTCTCCTCACGAACTCAGAACTATTCATTTTCGACTGGATTATTCGTGAGGTCGATTTTGATCAATTGAGTGCAATCCTGGCGATCTTTCCTGGCCTGACCCTTTATCCCGGGGAGGACAAGGCGTCTCTCCTGGTAAGGGCCGCGCTTCAACTGGCGCTGTGGGGAAGGTCGAAGAAGTTGATGGCGGCACATTGCGTACACGAGGCGTTCCGGATCGCTCCGTCCAGAACCGTGATGTCGTTCAGGAAATGGACCGACAGGGACGCCAACGCCTTCATGATGGGACTGTACGCCGCCTATGCCAAGGAAGAGCTTGAGGTCGCCAGGTCGCTGGCCGAAGAAGCGCACCCCGCGGCCTTTGAGCTAGCCAGAATCAAGTCTTCCAAGTTTTGGAGAATGTCGGCTCCTTTGCGCCAGATGTACCCGATTCGTCCGGAAGTCGAGGGAAGGGAAAAGAAGTTTCCGCTATATGTGCCGGGTACGAAGATTGATCTCAGCGCCGGCGACGCGGACCGCTACTTAACGGAAGGTTTCGCATCGGCGGAGCCCTGGGGACGCTGGACGGACGGTTTCAGAGCGGTGATGCAGTACAGGTACGACCAGCGTCTCCGCTCTGCGACTCTGGAACTGGTCACGGCTCAGGTGTTCGAGGAAACCATGGGCGGCAAGGAAATATCGATTTCCGTCAACGGTCATCCTCCCCTGAGCTTCACACCCGCGGCTGGCGAGCCGATCCTGATACCGCTTGACGCGCGCGTTTTGGGAAATACGAAAACCGTCTCTATTCAGATCGACATCCCCTCTCCGAAAACGCCCGACGTTGAGCCTTCGAACGATTTGCGAGCGCTCGGCATCGGCCTAAGAAGCGTCACCATGACGCGAGTACGCTAACGTATAGCGACTGTACAGAGGACACCCAGGTTATGAGGTCCAAGATTCAGGGAGAGTTCACCGGGCGCACCGCCAGCGAGCAGAGCGTGGATGGACAGCTTCTGGACATTGCGCGCGCCAACATCGGGCGACAAGGCCCGCAATGGAACTACCATTCGATCGCCTACATCAAGCGGCAGGTACTCTCACGCATCCTGTACCTCGACCACATCTATCGGCAGATCGTGGATGTACCGGGAGTCATCTGCGAGTTTGGCGTTCAGTGGGGCGGCACGCTGGCGACGCTGTGTAACCTCAGAGGAATATACGAGCCCTTCAATCACTCTCGGACGGTCTTCGGCTTCGACACCTTCGAGGGGTTCCCGGCCGTTGACGCCAAGGACGGCGGCTTCAGCTCGCCGGGCGATTATGCCGTCTCGAAGAACTATGAGGAGGAGCTTGAGGAACTGCTCGCGCTTCATGAGCAACTTTCACCCGTTCCGAACGTCCGCAAGCATTCGCTCGTCAAGGGCGACGTGACGGCGACCTTCCCACAATGGCTTACCGATAACCCTCACGCTATCGTCTCAATGGCCATCTTCGACATGGACATCTACGCGCCGACCAAGGAGGTGTTATCTTTGATCGAGCCGCGACTTACGCGAGGCTCGGTGCTCGTGTTCGACGAGCTAAACTGCCCCTACTTTCCTGGAGAAACGCAGGCCCTGATGGAGACTTTAGGGATAAACAAGTTGAAGCTTCGCCGCTTTCCACACCAACCCTTTTGCGCATGGGCCGTCTACGGGGATTGAAGTAGGGTATCGGCGGCTGACAACGAGTTATCCAGCGTCGGAAGAGAGAAGAGGTTCCCCGATTCTTCCAAGAACCGATCGCGCCACTCGTCGTTCCTCCCCGTCCGCTGGCGGCGTGTCATCTGGGCGCTCCAGTCGATGTCGGCTCGCTCGACGTCCATGAGCGCCGCTATCGCCGCTACGGCGCGCTCGGGAGACCTCTCAACCGCGTCATAGCGCAATCGCAACGGCTGGATACCGTTCAGGGCGAAGAAGGCGTCCCACCGCGCCTCCCCGGTCAGGACGAAGTCGAGACACCGGCGGATTTGCGCGGCGTCGTAAACAGGCTCGGCAGCCTCCGTGCTCCAATGGGCGTAGCTCCCGGTCTGGCGAGCAATAGCCAGAGAGATCGCTTGCCCGAGCACGTCTTCGCGCGCCAGATGGACATAGGAGAGGCGTGGTAGTCTCGTCGCCCAGGCGCTGGAAAGCGTGGCGTCGAAATGCTCCGGGAACATCTTCAGTCCATATACGCCATTCCCGGTCGCGCCGTCGGTCAGGACGTGCTGGATTTGGGCGCTCGGATCGCGCGTATAGCTGGGAAAATCTTGATTCGCAGGCCCCCCGTCTCCCCGGATCCACTCCGAAGGCCTCCCGAGAACACCCGTCGATCGTAGCAGAAAGACAAGATAAGTGCTGCCGGAGCGAGGGCTTCCACACAACACGTACCCACGCCGATCCGATGGCTTCAAAGTTCTCAGGTCTTGCATCATCCGGGTTTCTAACCTGCCGTCATCTTCCCCGCCAGCGGCTCCGCCTTCGCCATGATTGCGGACAAGGAACTCTCAACGGAGCGCAGGGACGCCTCGTAGCGGACGCGGAATGAAGAGACGGCGATCCGAGCGGCCGCCAGCGAATCCGCATCGTCCTCCTCGGTAAAGCCGTCCAGCCCCAGCTCATGCTCCGCGATCAGCTCGCGGAAGAACCAGTTGCGGCAGACGACCACAGGGCAGCCGCACAGCGCCGCCTCCGCGGCGACGGCGGTGTTCTCGAACACGTAGAGGCGCTCGGCGCCGCGCAGCATCTCCCGCAGCGCCTCGGTCGTGGGCGCGTCCGGGCCGTGCCGCGGAATGGGTCTGGCGTCTCTCAGGTGGAGAGGGAGTCTCTGGCGGTGGTGGTCGACGTACTTGCCCGCATAGACCAGCGCCCCGTGTCGCGTCCTAGGGAAGGGCGGGGGCGTCCACCAGCGGGGGTCGGAGCCCGGAATGAACAGCACGTCCTCGCATCCGGGGGTGGCGCGGCGCAGCGCTTGCGAATAGGCGACCGTGAGGTCGCAGGCGGGCGGCGCCCGTTCACCCATCACGCCCAGGTAGTTCAGGACGTAGCGCACGTTCACGGCGTCCGGCTCGAGCGGCTCGTCGAATGACTCCGGATGGATGACGATCGGCGTGCGGCCCTCGCTTCGCCACTCCGCCCGGCGCGCCTCGGTAAGCACCGGCGCGGCGAGGCCGGCCTGCAGGCCGCCCTCCGGATCGGCCCCGTCCGGCCCGCGCGACAGGTCGACCGAGACCCAGGCCCGGGCGCCCAGGCGGTTGAGCGCGTCGCACAGCCAGTGCAGCACCCGTATGCCCGCCGACTGCCGTGTGTAGGGGGGAGTGCGCACGACATAAGGGTGCGGAAAGGCTCGCTCGAGCCGGGCGATGGGAATGGGCGAGCCCGAGATCATGCCGACGTCGGCGTGCGCGGGACCGCGGCCTGCACGAGCGTCTTTAGGAGGGCGGAGTGGGTCACGAAGCGCGAGGCGGTCCTCACGCCGGCGCACTCCGCCGCTCCATAGCCGCCCTCGAACAGGTGGAACGGCAGCTCGAGCGCGGCGGCGGCCTCGGCGTCGATCCGACTGTCGCCCACGAACGCCGCTCCCTCGGGCGCGACGCCGAGCGCCCGCAGAGCCGCGAGGCTCGGCGCGGGATCGGGCTTGCAGGCCGCCGCGCTGTCGCCGCCGACAATGGCGCCAAAGGAGTCCGCAAGGTCGAGCTCCTCCAGCAGGCGCCGCGCCAAGACCTCAGGCTTGTTGGTAACGATCGCCAAACGAAGACCCGCGGAACGCAGCCCCGCCAGCAGACCCCGAACGCCCGGGTAGAGGCCGTCAGGCGGAAAGGGCCGCGCCGTCAGCGCGCGGCGGAACGCAGCCAAGTCTTCCGCTGCGTCGCCTGCCGCCGGACCAAGGCCGCGGCGCACCAGTTCGGCCGCGCCCAAGCTGATCCAGAGCCGCGCCGCCTCCGCGCCGAGCGGTTCCAGCCCCCGGTTCGCGCGCACGTCCGACAGCGCGGCGGCGATGGCGGGCGCGCTGTCGACCAACGTGCCGTCAAGGTCGAACAGGACCGCCCGCAGCGCCATCGCGGGTCAGCCCAGGAGTGGGATCAGCATGTTTTCCGCCAGCTCTTCCCGGGAGAGGAAGGGCGCGAGGTCCTCGAGCGCGGCGGTCACCATCGTGCCGTCCTCGAGCCTGCGGGACGACAGCTTGGGCGCGAAGGGCTGGGCCTTGTCGACGATGATCTCGCACAGGCAAGGACCAGGGGTGGCGAGCGTGCGAGCTATGGCGTCGGCCATGTCGGCGTGATCGTGCGCCCGCACGAAGGGCAGACCGAAGCCCGCGCTGAGCTTCTCGAAGTCGGGGAAGGTGACGCCGGATTCCGGCCCGCAACCAACTGAGAAGCCTTGGAAGTGCGCCTCCTGCGACTGTCGGATCGAGTGGTAGCCCGCGTTATTGTAGAGAAAGATCTTGGCCGGAATCTTCTGCCCGACGATCGTCTGCAGCTCTTGGATGTTCTGCATGATGCTGCCGTCCCCGGCCATGCAGATGATCCGCTCCGACCCCTCCGGCATGGCGTGCCAGGCGCCGATGGCGGCGGGCAGGTCGTAGCCCATCGAGGCCGCGCCCGAATTGGAGAAGAGCCGCATGCCGCGCTTCAGCTTGGCCGCCTGCACCGTGACGACCGCGGCGGTCGCGTCGGCCATCACCACCACCTCGTCCTCGGCCAGCCGGTCGAACAGCGCCTCGGTGAAGCAGTAGGGATTCACCGCGTTCTTCGTTTCCCAGTACTCGGGAAGCACGGTTGGATAGCGGCGGCGGCGTTCCTGCGCCCACGCCACGTAGTCCCGGTGCGCCTGGGGCGTTTCGTAGCCCTCAAGCGCCTGCAGCAGCGCGGGCAGGAACTCGGCAAGGTCGGCGTGGACCGGCTCGTCGATGCTGAGCGTGGGCTTGCGCATCTCGGCGGTGTCGACGTCCACCATGATCTTGTGCGCGCCACGGGCGAAGGAGGCATAGTTGTAGCTGATCTGGCGGATGTTCAGGCGGCACCCCAGCACCAGCAGCACGTCCGCGTTCTGCACCGTGAAGTTGCCCGCTCGGTCGCCGACGGTGGAGGGACGTCCCGCGTAGAGGGGATGGTCGTTTTCGATCACGTCCTGCGCGTTCCAACCCGGCGCGACCGGAGCCCCCAGCTTCTCGATCACCTGGCGGAACACCTCGTAGGCGCCGCTGAGCCTCACGCCGGTGCCGGGCAGCACCACCGGGCGCGCCGCACCCCGCAGCCGCTCGACCACCGCACACGCCGCGCGCTTCAGATCCTCGCCCCGCAGACGACCGTACTCGGCGGGCAGCGCGAACTCGCGGCCATAACCCTCCTTCTCGGGGTCGAAGCCTCGCAGCGTCTCGGGATCGATCGGAGCGGCCTGCACGTCGATCGGCACGTCCAGCCAGACCGGACCGGGACGCCCGGTCCGGGCCAGCCAGATCGCCTTCTCCAACAGGTAGCGGATGTCCTGCGGGCTGGAGACCAGCTCGGCCATCTTGGTGATCGGCTTCACCATGGCCACGATGTCGACCTCCTGGTCGCCGAGCTGACGTAGCGGCACGCCCGAGTTGGCGCGCAGCGTCTCGCGCTTCACCTGGCCGGAGACGACCACCATGCCGATGGAGTCGGTGTAGGCGCCGTGCACCCCGTTCAGCGCGTTGATGCCGCCGGGTCCGGTCGTGACGTTGAGGCAGGCGAGCCGGTTCGAGAGGCGGAAGTAGCTCTCGGCCGCCATGCTCAGCGCCTGCTCATGGTGACAGCAGACATACGCGAGGTCGGGGTGGCGACCGAGTGCGTCGTTCAGGTGCATGGCGCCCCCGCCCGTCAGCATGAAGACGTGCTTCACGCCATGTGCGGCCAGGGTCGAGGCGATGTAATCGGACAGGCGGACCAGGACGGCCTCCGAAGGAGCGGGCGAGCACGTTGCCGGCCGCGACGATCGCCGCGGCCGCTACGCTTTTAGCCGAGCTATTGCGCCGCGACGAGGCGAGCGGCGGGCGCGCCGGGTTCTGTGGGATCGAGCCCGCGCTCGGCGATCATGCGCCCCAGGTCGGAGTTGGCGCTGTAGGGGCTGTCGATGCTTGTGAAGGCCACGGGCTGGTCGACGCCGACCGCCGCCTTGAGCACCTCGCCCCGCATGAACTCCCGGCAGGAAATCTGTCCCTTCAGCAGCGGAACGGCGAGGTAGACGTCCTCGTCCTTCAGCACATGCCCGGCCGGGAGATCGGCCTTGGCGTATACGCCGCGGACCAGAGCGTCGAGGTACTTGATCTCCTTCTCCGGCGCGGAGCGCTTCTGGGTGGGGGCGCCGCCGCACATCTCCTGCGCCTTCTTGAACGCCTTGAACCAGACGTCCGCCTGTTCTGGCAGGGTGCAATAGGAGCTGACCGGCACGCCCTCATAGTCGATGTCGATGTGCCGCTCGAACGTGCGCGCGCCCTTTCCGTAGGCGATCAGCATCGAGTTGGCCCAGTCGTGGTACTCGTGCGTGGAGAGCCCGATCACCGTGTCGGGATAGCGCTCCCTCAGGAAGTCGATCTGGTTCAGCTCCAGCTCGTAGTCCTCTGACGGATAGACCGAGACGCAGTGGTTCAGCGCGAACGGGATGCCGCGGTTTTTGAAGAACTTCACTAGGTTATCGATGTCCGTCAGCGACGAGCCGCCGCTGGAGGCGATCACCGGCTTGCGGGTGGACGCCATCTTCTCGATCAGGAACCAGTCCTTGATGTCGGAGCTGGCGATCTTCAGGATGTCGACGCCGAACTCGACGCACTTATCGACGGACTTCTCGTCGAAAGGTGTGACCATGGTCAGCATGCCGCCGTCGCGGACGGCCTGGACCATCTGGTGCAGCTCGTCCCACGGCATCTGGGTGGCGAGGGTCTTCTTGATGTAGCGGATGTCTTCGCGGTCGCGATAATCCTTGTGGATGAAGGAATCCACGTCCCGAAACTGCAACTTGATCGAGGCGCTGACATTATTGAACCTTACGACTTGCGAGAAGTCGCGGATGATCTTCAGCCCGCGCTCCAGCTTGCCCCAGTGGTTGTTGGCGAGTTCGAGAACGAACAGGTCGTCGAAGATGGTCTGCGTCATGGTAAGCCGGGCCTCAAAAGATCGAAGGCTGAAGGGATATGCTGCGCGAGGGGCTGCGAAGGTGCAAGCGGGGCCGCTGGATCAGGGGCGGCGGTCGAACGCGGCATGCAGCCGCTCGATCATGTAGTCGACGTGGGCGTCGGTCAGGCCGGGATAGACGCCGATCCAGAAGGTGCGGTTCATCACCACGTCGCTGGACGTCGTCTCACCCACAACCCGGTAGGTCAGATCCTTGAAGTAGGGCTGGCGGATCAGGTTGCCGCCGAACAGGAGGCGCGTGTCGATCTTCTCCGCATTCAACCGCCTGACGAGGTCGTTGCGCGTCACCGGCGCGTCGGCCCGAACCGTAAGGGGGAAGCCGAACCACGAAGGCTTCGAGTTGGCGGTCGCCTCGGGCAGCACCAGCACGTCCTGCAGGCCCGCGAGCCCCGCCTTCATCCTGTCGAAGTTGCGCCGGCGCGCGGCGACGAAGCCGTTCAGCTTGTCCAGCTGCGCCACCCCGACCGCCGCCTGCATGTCGGTGATCTTCAGGTTGTAGCCGAGGTTGCTGTAGGTGTATTTGTGGTCGTAGCCGAACGGCAGTTCGCCCAGCTGCCACTCGAACCTCTGGCCGCAGGTGTTGTCGAAGCCGGGCTCGCACCAGCAGTCGCGTCCCCAATCGCGCACGCTCTCGGCCGCGCGACGGTAGATCGGGTTGGAGGTGAAGACCGCTCCCCCCTCGCCCATGGTGATGTGGTGGGCGGGGTAGAAGCTGACGGTGCCGAACGCGCCGAAGGTGCCCACGCTCCTGCCGCCGTAGGTGGCGCCCAGCGCGTCGCAGCAATCCTCCACCAGGATCAGGTCTTGCTTTTTCGCAAACGCGGTGATCGCGCCCAAGTCGAAGGGGTTGCCGAGCGCGTGCGCCACCATGATCGCGCGCGTGCGCCGCGTAAGCGCCTCCTCCAGCTTGGAAACATCGATGTTGTAGGTGGGGATGTCGACGTCCAGGAACACCGGGACGAGACCGTTCTGGATCAAGGGGTTGACGGTGGTCGGAAACCCCGTCGCGCAGGTGATGACCTCGTCGCCCGCCTGAAGCCGGTCGTCCTTTAGGAGTTCGGATGTGAGCGCGCTCGCCGCCACGAGGTTGGCCGACGAGCCCGAGTTGACCGTGAGGCAGTGCTTGACGCCGATCACCTTGGCGAGCCGAGCCTCGAACTCGCGGTTGAAGCGGCCGGTTGTGAGCCAGAAGTCGAGCGCAGAGTCGACGAGGGAGCCGATATCCTCGCCGTCGAACACCTTGCCCGACACGGGGATCCGGCTCTCCCCGGCCACGAACGAGCGCGGGGCGTGCGCCACTTGCGCATAGCGGCGCACCAGCGCCTGGATTTCGGCGCGTAGGCTCGCCGCCTCGTCGCTGGAGTCGTCGGCGGCGACGACGGACTGTTGCGCGAGAAGTGTCGTAATGCGGCTCATCGGGATCCTCTGGGTCGGCGGGTCGGACGTCAGACGCCCAGCACGCCTTCGACTTGCGCTTCGGTCAGGGCGCGCACGGCCCGAGCGTCCGCGGCGGTCGCGAAGCCGCCATACCAGGCCGCCGCCGATCGGACCGCATCGGCGTTGGTCAGCGCCGGGCGCCAGCCTAGCTCGACCTTGGCCTTGGTGGTGTCGACGCGCAGCAGCCCCGCCTCACGCTTGGCGAGCGCCGCGTCGGCCGTCTCATCGGCGTAGTCAACCGAAAGCGGACCTTCCCAGGCCGAGCGGAAGGCTTCGACCACCTCGCGCACGGTCAACTCCTCTCCAGGATTTGGACCGAAGTTCCAGGCGTCGTGCGGACGTGCGGCGCGCCCTTCGAGCGCGCGCTCGGCGGCGAGAAGGTAGCCGCACAGCGGGTCCAGCACGTGCTGCCAGGGCCGCACGGCGCCTGGACTGCGGATCTCCACCCTAGACCCCGCCCCGGCGGCGCGGACGAGGTCGGGCACCAGCCGATCGGCCGCCCAGTCTCCTCCCCCGATGACATTACCGGCTCGCACGCTCGCGATCGCCGGCGCGCCGGCGGCGGCGAAAAAGGTCCGGGCGTAGGAGGCGGCGACCAGTTCGGCGGCGCCCTTGCTCGCGGAATACGGGTCGGAGCCGCCCATCGCCTCGTCCTCGCGGTAGGGCCAGACGCGCTCGCGGTTCTCGTAACACTTGTCGCTGGTGACGATCAGCACGGCCTGAAGCGCCGGCGCGCGACGCGCGGCGTCGAGCACCTTGGCTACGCCCATGACATTAACGTCGAGGGTCGCCAGCGGGTCGCGGACGCCCGCGCGCACGATGGGCTGGGCCGCCATGTGGATCAGGAGCTCGGCCCTCGACTCCGCCAGCGCCGCCTCCACCGCAGCCAGATTCCGGACGTCGCCCCTCCTATCCTCACATAGGCCGCTCAGCTCGGCGGCCTCGAAGAGGGCGGGGTCGCTCACCGGCTCCGGCAGCGAGAAGCCGGTCACCCGAGCCCCCAGACGATGCAGCAGGAGCGTCATCCAGGCGCCTTTGAAGCCGGTGTGGCCCGTCAGCAGCACGCGCCGCCCGCGCCAGACGTCGCGCGCGGGGATCACCACGCGGCGCGCCATGGAGCCTGCCCCGACGCCCAGAGCTCGTTCAGCTGCACCTTGTCGCGCAGCGTGTCCATCGGCTGCCAGAAGCCGTCGTGCAGGAAGGCGTGCAGCTCGCCCGCGTGCGCCAAGCGCTCGAGCGGCTCCTGCTCCCAGATGGTATGGTCACCCTCGATCAGGTCGATCACCGACGGTTCCAGGACGAAGAAGCCGCCATTGATGTAGCCGCCTTCCGAAACGGGTTTCTCTTGGAACGCCATGACCCTGTCGCCCGCGAGCTCCAGCGCTCCGAACCGGGCCTTCGGCCGGGTCGCGGTGACGGTGGCGCGATCGCCGTGCGTCTGGTGGAACTGCAGCAGCCTCGCGATGTCCACGTCGCCGACGCCGTCGCCGTAGGTCATGAAGAAGGGCCGGTCGGCAGGAAGGTAGCTCCTGACCCTACGCAGCCGACCGCCCGTCATCGACTCGTCGCCCGTGTCGATCAGCGTCACCCGCCAGGGCTCCGACTGCACGGAATGATACACCACCTCGCCCCCCATCGTCATCGTCACGTCGCTTTGATGAAGATGGTAGTTGGCGAAATATTCCTTGATCTTGTAACCCTTGTATCCCAGGCAGACCACGAAGTGGTTCACGCCAAACGCGGAATAGATCTTCATAATGTGCCAAAGTATCGGGCGACCGCCGATCTCGACGAGGGGCTTCGGCTTGACGTCAGTTTCTTCCGACAGCCTTGAACCCAATCCTCCGGCCAGGATGACCAGCGACAAGTCGGACGGACAATAGCCAAGCTCGGTCATGAAGGCGGAAGGTCCGGGCGCGGGGGGCGGCCCCGTGTATCGGCCGCGCAGGGACCGGGTCAACCCGACACGGCAGGTCGCCGTCGGAGATAGGCGGCGGTGTCGTCCACCTGCTCCGCAAAACTTCGCAGGCGCATCCCGAGGCGCAAGGCCAGGGTTCGCGCGCCCGTCGGATCGCCGAGGTAGAGGCTGGGACGGCTCCAGTCGACCGGAGCCCGGCGGATCGCGTCGAGCGGCGCGCCGACGGCACGCAAGGCCTCCCGCGCCACGTCCTCCATCTCCGTCGTCAGAGCCCCGCCGAGGTCGATCGGAGCATCCGCGCCCAGCGCCTTGCCCAGCGCGCCCAGAATGAGTGCGCACAGGTCGCCGACATGCAGATAGGCGCGGTAGACCGGGGTGGTCGCCTCGACCTCCACCTCGCCTCGGGACATCGCCTGCCGCAGGAGGTTAGAGACGGCGTAGGCGTCGACCTTGTTTATGAAGGGCCCGGCGATGTTGAAGATGCGCCCGACCAGCACGGGCGCGCCGCTGTCCCGGCCGAGCGTCAGGAAGGCGTCTTCCTGCATCAGCTTGCAGAGGCCGTAAAGTTCACGGCCCTGTCCCGTTTGCGCCTGAGCCGCGGCCCCCGAAGAGGCGACGAACAGGCCGCGAGGCGGGCCTTGCCTGCAGGCGCGCAACACGGCGGCGTCTATGCTCTGGTTCCCGGCGAAGAAGGCCGCGGCGCCGAGCGTTCCCAACTTGTCCTTGGTCAGGAACGCCAGATGGGCGACCAGCGCGCCATTGGTGTCGGCGGCCGAGATCGTGTCGAGCGCCTTGACCTCCAAACGCTCGCCGTTTGGGGCCTCGAGCGTTCGCGCGGACGACCCGAACAGGCTCACGCGAGCGGCCCAGTCTGCGCCCCAGAGCCGCGGCAGCGCATCCAGCAGCGCCGTGCCGATCCAGCCGCCTGGCCCGGTCACCACGAGGCGCGGTGCGTCAACCCTCATGCCGACCACCTCCGGTCCGCGTCCCGGAGCGCAATCGCAGAGCCTCCAGGCCTATCCCTAGTCTACGCGCGTCCTCTGTCGGGGCCTCGTCGCGCCTCTTGGGATTGGCGATGTGAAAAACGACCTCCAGCTGCGGTCTCGTCATCGTCTTCGCGGACAGAGGAAGGACGATCACCGCGCCAGCCTGGGGCTTGATGGGGAAGCGTCGTCCACCGTTTATCGAGACCGCGACCCTGACGGAGCCCTCCCCCGGACGGGTCCAGACCATGCGCGGCCAGACTTCAAGGAGGCCGGGCGCCCTTGCAGCGGCGTGACGGCAGCAGAAGACCGCCGTAGCCCCGTCAGTCCAGCGGCCCCAAGGTTCGGGATCGGAGAAGCCCGCCGGCAGAAAAGCTCCCGACCGCGGACCCGCAAACTCAAGCCGAGTATCAAACTCAAGCGTCGGCGCCGGCGTCAGGGCAGCGACGTCCGCTCGCCACACCGGCGCCGCCAGCCTCCTAAGCCAGCGTGTCACTCGCCAGGACTTCGAGGCGTAGACGGCTGCAAGCTCGGCATCCCGCTGGGCGATTTCGGCAAGCATCCTGGCGGTTTCGCCTGCCCCAGGGGCAGGCGGCGGCGGAGCGTCCTTGAAGGCGCAACGATGTCCCATCGCGCTCCCGCCAGACGATCGCCGTCGCTCCTCCAGCGCCCGATGGGCCGCGGCGGGAGATAGGCGCTCCTCCCGTGGGATGTCCGATCGCACTGCGCGCACGCTCAGGATCCCGTCTGCACGGGCGAACTCGAGCGGCGCAAGCCCAGTCCGATGGCAAAGCCGCCGAAGAGCGTGGGCGCTGTAGTGGGAGAGGTTCACATTCAACGTCGCCAGCAAGCCCGGTTCGCCCCTGCGCCCGGCGAGGCTTCTCTCGGCCTCAAAGCTCTCCCGCAGAGAACCACCGTACTGGATGGGCACGTCGAGCCAGACTTCCGATCCCGGGCGCATCCACCGCGTGAACTGCATCAGCATCTGTAAGGGACGCGGCCATTGCTGGAGGCGCTGCGAAATGAAAAGTTCGTCTGCTGCGGCCATGAGATCAGGCAGCACCACTCCGGGCGCGCCACCCGACCGGCTGAGGTTCACGACATCGGCGCGAGGATATACATACCGACCAAAGCGCCCTTCTCCCTCACCAGCGTCCACGACCAGCCCTCCCGCAACAGATCGGTCGAGGTTGAACAGGTCATAAAATTCTTGGAGCTTATAGTAAAAGCTCCCGTGATTTCCTGACCGGTCGTATTCTGCGTGTACCCGCTCCAGATGTTCGTCCTCAGGACATGGCGTAAAGAAGACGTACTCGCATAATTCGCAGAAGTTCGACCGCGCGTGAATCTTGTAATCCAGGTCTCCGCTTCCCTTCAGAAGAGGAGAGACGGCTGCAGGCGTATGAAGGGGGGCGCGGGTCCCGCAGATCGGGCATGGGGGAACCGCATCATCGCTCACGGCTCCTGCTCCCCCACCGGAGCTGGAGCAGCGGCGATCCGCAATGCGCGCGCCTTGGAACGGGCCGCCGAGATCGGGCGTGCAGTGGCCGGCGGGCCGCTCACGCCAGCTCGGACGGCATCGCCCGCGCCCAATCGACGCCGGTGCGCATAACGCGGGCGGGGGCGCCGGCGAGCAGGGCGTGGTCTGGGGCGGGGGTGGTGAGCAGCGCGCGGGCGGCGACGACGGAGCCCCGGCCCACGTGAGCGCCCTTCAGGATCATGGCGCCGTGGCCGATCCAGGCGCGCGGGCCGATCAGCAGGTTCTCGGGCATGTTCAGCACCTCCCCGGTCGCCTGGTCCAGGATGGCGTGGTTGTCAGTGCCCGTCAGGTAGAGGCCGCCTGACAGCATGCACTCACGGCCCACAACCATGTGGCGACGCGGCCCCTCCAGGTGGAAACTCGCCCCCGCGCAGGTGGAGCGGTCGCCGAAGATGAAGACGTTATCGTCGCCGTGGAGGTGGACCTCGTAGGTCTGCACGTGTCCGCGGTGGCCGCCCAGCACCACGATGGAGCCGTCGCCCTGGATCTCGACCTCCCCATGCACGGCGCAGCCGCCGCCCATGGCGATCACCGCGCCCCGGCTGGCGTGCAGGTCGATCTTCAGCCCGCTCGCGGTGACCGCCTCGTCGATCAGGAGCCAGTTGCCCCGCGCGTCGGTCCGCCCCTCGATCCGGACGCCCCGCTCGCGCAAGGCCGCGCGCGCCTCGGCGCTGCTGAGCCGGTAGGCGACCGTACGGTCCAGCGCCGGCAGCGGCTGGTCCATGCGCGCCAGCACGTCCTCGTCCGCCCAGGTTGGATGCAGGCGCAGGCGCTGCAGGAAGGCTTCGACCTGCGGCGGCTCGCCGTCCAGGGCGTCGGCATGCTCGTCGGTGATGCGGCGCAGCGGCGTGGCGTAGACCCGCACGATGTCGGGCGCGCGGGTCTGGAACTCGGCGGAGCGCAGGAGGTTCTGGATCGCCTCCTCCACCGGGCCGCCGTCGCTCAGGAAGCGGACGTAGCCGTCCAGGCCCTCGGGATCGGGCTCGCGCAGGAGGAGGCAGCGGTACAGCGCCCGCACCACCGCTCGGCTGGAGAGCGCCGAGTCGCTCACGGGCGGGGCGCGGGGTCGGCGAGGCGCAGCTTCAGCTCGGCCTCGAGCGCGGCGACGCGGGCCTCGAGCGCGGCGAATGCGGCGGGGCCTTGCGAGGCGCGCGCCTGGGTGAAGAGCTGGGCCTCGAGCCGCAGGAGCGCGCCCTCCATCACGACGAGCTTGCGCGCGACGTCCGCGGGCGTCGAGGGCAGGTCGGGAGAGGCGAGCGCCGCCCGCTCGGCCTGCGCCGCCATCGCGCGACGCGCCTTCACCCGGCCCGCCGCGCCCGAAACGAGGAAAGCCTTGCGGACCAGCCGGATCAGGAGAAGCCCGGGACCGCCCACGCCCCGCTCGCGGGCCTTGGGCGAGGTCGCGATCAGGCCCAGCAGCTCGAAGCGGGTGGCCTGGCCGTCCCTGAGCGCGGCGAGCTCGGCCAGGAGGACCTGCGGCGCGGGCGGCCCGCCTTCAAGGGCGCGGTGGTAGGCGAGCACGCCGGCCTCCGAGCTCGGGGTCTGCAGGAGGCGCAGGCCGTCGGCGATCGACAAGGTGGGCGTCGCGGCGAGCGGCGGCGCCTCGGGCGCGGGGGCGGGGGGCCGCCCGGTCAGGAACGTGGTCGCCGCCATCCTACGCATCCTCGACCGCCCTCGCCGCACCCGTTCCCAGCGCCGCGAGCGCCGCAAGGTCGGCCACGTAGCGCAGATCGGGCGCGCCGCTAAGGGCGCGCAGGCCTTCAGGGCCCACGGCCACGCCGGGAACGCCCGCCTCCAGCGCGCGGGCGGCCTCGCCACCGACGGCGCCGTTCAGCCCGACGACGGCGCGGACGGCGCCCCGCTCGGCCGAGCCCGCGAGCGCTTCGGCCGGCAGCCACTCCGCGTCGGCCCAGCCGCCGGTGCGCGAGGCGCGGCGAAGCGCCGGGATGTCGACTGCGCCGTAGTCGTCGCACGCCACCGCCACGATCGAGGGCAGGGACTCGGGCGTCGGGAGCGTGAGGTGCGCGTAGGCGTCCAGCGCGAAGTCCGCGTAGCTCGACAGGGTGCGCTCGGCGACGGAGGCGCGGGCGGCGGGGCGCATGGCGAACAGCCGCTCGGGCGCCCGGGCGACGGCGATCAGCCGGGCCGCGAGCGCCTGCGCGTCGCCCGCCGGCGTCAGCCAGCCGTTCTCGCCGTCCCGCACCAGCTCCAGGTTGCCGCCCATGGCGGTGGCGATCGCGGGCGCGCCCGAGGCCAGCGACTCCAGCAGGGTCAGGGGCTCGTTCTCGGGCCAGAGCGAGCAGTTCACCATCAGGTCGGCGTCGCGGTAGACCGCCATCATGTCGGCCGCGCCCCGCTTGCCGTGCAGCGTGACACGCCCCGTCCAGCCGCGGGCGGCGATGCGGGCGGCGATCGCCTTCTCCAGGACGCCGCCGCCGTAGAAGCCGACGCGGAAGGCGTCCAGCGCGCCCGCCGCCTCCACACGCTCCAGGGCGTCGAGCAGCACGTCCGGTCCCTTGTGCGGCCCGAGGTAGGCGACGAAGGCGACCTCGATCGGCGTGCGCGGGGCGCGGGCGACCTCGCCTTCGAACCACTGCGGCTGGACGCCGTAGGTGTGCCGCGCCGCGCGGGCGGGGTCGAACCCGGCGGCCGTGTAGGCGCCCATCAGGTAGCGGCTGGGGAAGTGGAAGCGCGACGCCTTGTGCAGCTTGGCGCGGATCAGCTGGGTGCGCAGGAAGGTGGGCAGGACCATTCCCTCCAGCTCGGCCGCGGGCAGGCAGACCTCGCATTCGCTCCAGTCGGGGCAGACCCGCGTCTCGCCCTCGCGCACCAGGGTGTTGCGCAGGCAGAAGCCCCAGTGGTCGTGGAAGGTGACCATGGAGGGGACGGCGTGCGCCTCCGCCACGTCCAGGAGGCCCATGGAGAGGCCGGGCAAGTTGTGGAAGTGGACCACGTCCGGCCGCTCGCGCTCCAGGAAGTGGGCGAACAGGGCGTCGACCACGCCGTTGGCGAAGCCGCGTTCGGGCCGGAAGCGGGGGCCGGGCACGTTCACCCGCGTCACGGCCACCCCGTCCACAGCGTGCAGGGTGACCTCGTAGGGCGGCTGCGCGTCGTTGGACCAGGCGCAGAAGCAGGAGACCGCGCAGCCTCGGCGCACCAGCTCCACCGCCTGCCGGTGCGCGGCGATCTCGGCCCCGCCGACGAAGAACGGCGGGTAGGCGTTCGCGACCAGCGCGACCCTCATGCGGCGCGGGCGGCGTGGGCGGACTGGGGCAGGGTGCGCTGGAAGGCGGCCTCGGCGGTGGCGGTCAGGAAGGGGTGCGGCTGGGGCTCGGGCGTCAGCACCGCCACGGCCAGGCCGCCCCACATCTCGCCGCCGAAGGGGTCGCCCGCGATCTCGACCATGCGGCCGGGCACGAAGTCCAGGTCCAGCCGAGAGACGTAGGGGCAGTCGGCCCAAGGGGCGGTTCGGATGCCGCTGCGGCAGACCGGATTGAAGCTGTCGTGGAACACCACCACGAGCGGGCTGGGCGGCCGGATCTTCAGGAAGATCTCCATGTCGCGTCGCACGCCCTCGGCCGAGTGGTCGCCGTCGATCAGCACGAACTCGGGATACAAGTCGCGGGCGAGCAGGTCGTCCAGGAGCCCCGGCAGCACCTCCTGCGAGCGGCCCGACATGAAGGTGACGTTGTCGGGCTTCCGGAAGCGCGTCTCCGCCTGCGGGTCGATGTCGAGCGTGATCACCCAGTCGGCGAACTCCGACGCCAGCAGCGCCGAGCCGCCGTAGTAGGTGCCGATCTCCAGGTAGGTCTTGGGCCGGCGGCGGGCGAGGAGGCCCGTCAGCGCCATGCGCTCGGAATCGCTCATCTGCCAGGCGCCGACGGGCTTGCCGGGATAGAGCAGCGTGTCCCAGTCCATGTCGTCTCCGGGTACGGGAAGCTGGCGGGGCGGGCGCACGTGCGGCGACCGCAGCGGCTCGGCCTGAGGTGCGGGACGGCCCGCCGTGGCGTGATCGAGACAGGCGCGGGCGTAATCGTCCCAGCTGCGCCCGGGTGTCAACGCGCAGGCGCGGGCCAGCCGGTCGCGCAGGGCGTCGTCGGTCGCCAGCCGCGCCAGCGCCCCTGCCAGCGCCTCCGGATCGGACACGTCGCAGGTCAGGCCCCCGCCTTCCGCGGCGAGCTCGCCCATGGAGCCTTCGGACGAGCAGACGAAGGGCCGCGCGTGGTGGCGGCTTTCGGCGATCGGCAGGCCGTATCCCTCCCAGAGCGAGGGATAGACGGTGAAGTCGGCCTCGGCGTAGAGGCGGTCGAGCGTCGCGTCGTCGACCCGCCCGTGGAGCCGGATGTCGGGATCGGCGTCGGCCGCCGCCCGCACCCGGTCGAACACGCCGCCGTCGCCCGCGTAGCCGCCGCCCACCAGATGCAGCTCCAGCCGCCGTCCGCCGACCCGCGCCTTCGCCCGCGCGAAGGCGTCCAGCAGCGTCGCGTGGTTCTTGCGCGGCTCGAAGGTGGAGACGCAGAGGATGCGGACCGGCTCCGGACGGCCGGGCGGCTTGGGGCCCCGCCGCGGTCCGAAGTCGCCGGCCAGGGGCTCGACCAGGACCTCCGGCCCGTGCGGCCCCAGGTGCTCGAGCCACGCCCGCACCGTGGTGTGCGAGTTGGCCAGAACCCGCGCCGCGCCGCGCAGGAACCGGCCGTAGTCCGGAAAACCCGCCACGATGTCGGGTGCGCAGAACTGTGGGTGCGAAAGCGGGATGAGGTCGTGCAGGACGGCGGCGTAGGCGATCCGTTCGCGCACCGCCCAGTCCGCCACCGCGGCGCCGCGCGCCTGCAGCCCCGTCTCGGGCGCGAGCCACGCCAGGCAAGCCGCCGTCAGCCCGCGCGAGGCCAGCCAGCACGCGAGCGGCGCCGGGTCGTCGTCGCCCTCGGCGGCCGGGCCGCCGTAGCTCCCCAGCCGGGCCGCCTCCTCGCGCGACAGGGTGCGGTAGCCGCCCAGCGCCTCGTCCCAGGTCAGGAACAGCGTGCGGACATAGGGCTGCAGCGCGCGCGCGAGCTGGCGCGTGACCCGCACGACGCCGCTGTTGGCGGGGTCGCGGGCGGCGTTGGTGACGTCCAGCGCCAGGCTATGGACGGGGGTCGCGGCGCGCTTCTCCACCAGGGCGGCGTACAGCACCGCCTCCAGCTCGCCCGCCGCCCGGGACCACGCCATGCGCGCGCGGTAGGCGGTCAGCGCCTCGGGCGGGACGACGGGGTCGGAACCGTCGAGCTCCCGCGCCAGCGCCTCGGCGAGGGAGTCGATCGTAAGGTGGAGGAAGGCGGGATCGATCGCCGCCTCGCGGTGGGCGCCCAGGTGCAGGGCGTGGGCGGGCCGGCCCAGGAAGTGCATCTCCGCCAGCGGCAGGTTGAAGCCCTCCCACAGGGAGGCGCTGATCCCCGCGTCCGCCCCGGCCATCAGCGCGCGCAGGCCGCCGTCGCCCGGGAACCCGGCGAACGCCACGAAGGGGGCGAGGTCGGCGGGAAGCTCGGGGTCGTCCTCGGCCAGCACCACCATGACCGCGTCCGAGCGCTCGCGCAGCCGCCTCAGCACCTCCAGCGCGCCGGCGCGGTTCTTGTAGCCGCCCTCCCACCGGCCGAGGTGGAGCAGGACCTTGCGGCCCTCGGCGCCCTTCCGCGCCGACTCCAGAAGGGCCTGCATGGCCGCCTCGCCCCCATCGCCATCCCACAGG
>JASLDZ010000463.1 GCA_030151985.1 Caulobacteraceae bacterium
GGGGGGCTGTGCGCTCTCCCCCCGCTCCGCCCCCCCGCGTGGGTGGTGGGGGGGGGGGGGGGGGGGCCCAAGCCGCGACGCCGGATCGCTGGGCGCATGAGGCGCACGCGCCGGGCGCGGCGCCTCGTGCCCGGCGTTTGCGCCGCGACATGTCGCTGGGCGAGAAGGTCCTTTGGCGGGAGCTCCGTCGTTCGGGCTTGCACGCTCGGCGGCAGGCCCCCATCGGCCGCTACATTGCAGACTTCGCCATCCACTCCGCTTCGCTGGTTGTTGAGGTGGACGGACCTCACCACGATGAGGCTGGCCAAGCACTCCATGACATGGAACGGGACGCTTGGCTGAAAACGCAGGGTTACCGCGTGCTGAGGTTCAGGACGCCGGAGGTGCTCGCCGATCCGCAGCGTCTCGTGGGCCAGATCATCAAGGTTGCGCGCACACCCCCATCCCCGGCCCTTCCCCCATCGAGGGGGAAGGGAGCATGACCCGCACTTGGCGCATCGGCGTCGCAGGGCTTGGCACCGTCGGGGCCGAGTTGGTCAAGCTCGTGGGCGAGCGCGCGGACTTCGCGCCCTCTGGCGAGCGGGTCGTCGTCGCCGGCGTCAGCGCCCGCAGCCGCAAGCCCGAACGCGAGGGCGGGGCGGCCTGGTTCGACAACCCGGCGGCGCTCGCGGCTTCGGCCGACATCGACCTCTTCGTGGAGCTGATCGGCGGCGCCGACGGGGCGGCCCACGCGGCGGTGCGCGCGGCGCTCGAGGCCGGCAAGCCCGTCGTCACCGCCAACAAGGCGCTGATCGCCACCAACGGGCTGGAGCTCGCGCGGCTGGCCGAGTCCAAGGGCGTGGCGCTGCTGTTCGAGGCCGCGGTCATGGGCGGCGCGCCGGCGGTGAAGCTGGTGCGCGAGGCGGTGGTCGGGTGCCGCACCCTGCACATGGCCGGCATCCTGAACGGCACCTGCAACTTCATCCTGACCGAGATGGAGGCGTCCGGCCGCGACTTCGCCGACGTGCTGGCGCAGGCGCAGGCGCTCGGCTACGCGGAGGCCGACCCGACGGCCGACGTCGGCGGCTTCGACACCGCGCACAAGCTGTCCATCCTGGCCGCCCTCGCGTTCGGGGCGGCCCCGAACCTCGGCGCGGCGCAGATCGAGGGGATCGAGCGGGTCGAGCTGCTGGACATCCGGCTCGCCCACACGCTGGGTCACCGCATCAAGCTGATCGCCGAGGCCGAGCGGGACGGGGAGGGGGCGCGGGTGCGCGTGGCCCCCACGCTGGTGCCGCTCGCCCACCCGCTGGCGCAGGCCGGGGGCGCGCTGAACGCGCTGTTCGTGGAGGGCGAGCGCACGGGCCGTCTGTTCCTGCAGGGCGCGGGCGCGGGCGCGGGGCCTACGGCCGCCGCCGTGGCCGCCGACATCGCCGACGTCATCGCGGGCGTGCGCCGACCCGTCTTCCAGCGACCCGCCGCCGAGCTGAAGCCGCTCGCCGCCGCGCCCCCCGGCGCGCGCAAGGACGCCGCCTACCTGCGGCTGATGGTGCGGGACGCACCCGGCGTGCTGGCCGCGATCACCGAGGCGTTGGCCGAGGCGGGCGTCTCCATCGACAGCCTGCTCCAGCGCCCTGTGCAGCCGCACGGCCTCGTGCCCATCGTGCTCACCACCCAGCCCGCGCCCGAGGCGGCGCTCGACCGCGCGGTGGAGCAGATCGCGGCGCTGGAGGCGGTGGCCGAGCCTCCGCGCCGCCTGCGCGTCGCCCGCATCTGAAACGCCCATGGCGCTCCCGGCGCCGTCGCCCTCCTCCTGCGAGACCCGCTGCATGACCGCCCCGCCCCTCGATCGCAACCTGGCGCTCGACGCCGCCCGCGTCTGCGAGGCCGCCGCGATCGCGTCGGAGGCGCTGGTGGGCCGAGGGGACGAGATGGCCGCCGACCAGGCCGCGGTCGACGCCATGCGCACGGCGCTCAACGCCATGGCCATCGACGGCCGCATCGTCATCGGCGAGGGCGAGCGGGACGAAGCGCCCATGCTCTACATCGGCGAGGCGGTCGGTACGGGCGGCCCCGCCGTCGACGTCGCGCTGGACCCGCTGGAAGGGACCACCATCGCGGCCAAGGCCATGCCCGGCGCCCTCGCCGTGCTGGCCATGGCGCCGCGCGGCGGCATGCTGCACGCCCCGGACACCTACATGGACAAGATCGCCGTCGGTCCCGGCTATCCGGCGGGCGTGGTCGACCTGGACCGGCCGCCCGGCGACAACGTACGCGCCTTGGCCGAGGCGCGCGGCGTCGCGCCGTCCGCGATCACCGTCTGCGTGCTCGACCGTCCTCGCCACGCGGACATCATCGCCGCCCTGCGCGAGGCCGGCGCGCGCATCCACCTGATCAGCGACGGCGACATCGCGGGCGTGATCGCGACCACCGACCCCTCGACCGGCGTGGATCTCTATCTGGGTTCGGGCGGGGCGCCGGAGGGGGTGCTGGCGTGCGCGGCGCTGAAATGCGTCGGCGGGCAGTTCCAAGGACGCCTCGTCTTCCGCAGCGAGGACGAGAAGGCCCGCGCCCGGCGGATGGGGCTCTCGGAAGGCGACCTCGGCCGCAAGTATGCCTTGGACGAGCTGGTCTCAGGGCCGGCCGTCTTCGCCGCCACAGGGGTCACCACCGGCGCGCTGCTGGACGGGGTGAGCCGGCGCGACGGCAAGGTCACGACCCACACGCTCCTGATGGACAGCGCCACCGGCGAGTCGCGCGAGATCCGCACGACCCGCCGCGCCTGAACCTGAAGCTATTGGGCGGGGAAGCCGGAGAAGGGCGCGACCTCGCAGCCGCCGCCGCCGATGGCCTCCATCTCGCCGCCCGAGCGGTAGGCGAACTGGCGCGTCTCGGGCATCAGCGTGTAGGCGGCGTCCTGCACCTCGACCTGCACCTCGTCGCCATCTCCGGTGATGGCGGAGATGGGCGCCAGGCTCTTGCAGGCGTCGACGCAGAAGCGGTCGTGCACCGTGTCCACGCGGAAGCGGGCGGTGATCGTCCCGCCCGGCGCGAGACCCGGCTCGGTGGCCACCCCGGCGCTGAAGCCGTGGCAGATCAGGTCGAACTGCGCCGGCGCCTGGGCCGCGGCGGGCTGGGCGAGGGCGGCGAAGGCGAGGGCGAACGCGGGTACGAGGACGGGACGCATGGGTGATCCTCCTCTGGGGTCGCGGGCATCCTGAACGGCCGAGCTTTGCGGGCCCTTGCCAATGATGGTTCACCAGGGATGAAGCCAGGTCGGTTCCCCTCGCCGCGGGCCGCGCCTAGATAGGCCCCATGAACGCGCCTTCGCCTCCGCCCGCCGCCGCCGACCTCGACGACGGCTGGACCGTCGCGGGCCGCCGCTTCCGCTCGCGCCTGATCGTGGGCACGGGCAAGTACAAGGATTACGCCCAGAACGCCGCCGCCGCCGCCGCCGCGGGCGCCGAGATCGTCACCGTGGCCGTGCGCCGGGTGAACCTGACCGACCGCGACCAGCCCATGCTGGTGGACTTCGTGCGCCCCGACGTCTTCACCTACCTGCCCAACACCGCCGGCTGCTTCACCGGCGAGGATGCGGTGCGCACCCTGCGCCTGGCGCGCGAGGCGGGGGGGTGGGACCTCGTGAAGCTGGAGGTGCTGAGCGACCCCAAGCACCTCTATCCCGACATGGAGGAGACGCTGCGCGCGCTGAAGCTGCTCGTCGCCGACGGCTTCGACGTGATGGTCTACTGCTCCGACGACCCGGTCTATGCGCGGAAGCTCGAGGACGCGGGCGCCGCCGCCATCATGCCGCTGGGCGCCCCGATCGGCTCGGGGCTCGGCATCCAGAACCGCGTCAACATCCGCCTGATCGTGGAGCAGGCCAGGGTGCCCGTGGTGGTCGACGCGGGCGTGGGCACCGCCTCGGACGCCACCATCGCCATGGAGCTGGGCGTCGACGGCGTCCTGATGAACACCGCCATCGCCGAGGCGAAGGACCCGGTCCGCATGGCCCGCGCCATGAAGCACGCGGTGCTCGCCGGCCGCGACGCGTATCTGGCGGGCCGCATGCCGATGAAACGCTACGCCGACCCCTCCAGCCCGCTGGCGGGTCTGATCTAGCCGGCGCGCGCCCTGAGCGCCCAAACGGGCGCGGACCCGTCCTCAGCCGACTGGTAGGCCGCGCTGAACGCTCCCAGCATCCGTTCCCAGTCGGCGACCACCGCGCTCTCCGGCAAGCGCACGGCGTTGAAGCCGCAGCGGGCGAGGTGGCGGGCCTGGTCGGAGAGGAGGGGGCCTTCGGCTTCGATGCGGCCCTTGTAGCCGCGCTCCCGCAGGCGGGTGGCGAGGGAGAAGCCTCGGCCGTCGCGGAAGACGGGGAAGACGATCAGGACCGTCGCCGCGCGCTCCGCCGCCGCGTTCAGGGCGGGGAACTCCGCGTCGCCGGGGGTGCGGAGGAGGGGGATGGGGCCGTCGTGGGCGGGGGCGTCGGCGAGGTCGACCGCTTCGGCGTCCGGCCAAGCGGTCAGGAGTTCAAGCGTCGGCATAGACGGCTTCGGCGAAGGGCTTGGCGCCCAGGCGGCGGACGGTGTCGATGAAGCGTTCGGTCGGGCCGGTGCGGACGTCCAGGTAGGCGCGGAGCACGCGCTCTATGGCGGGGGCGACGCCTTCGGAGGGGAGGCCCTTGCCGGCGATCTCGCCCAGCGAGGCGTTCTCGTCGGGGCTGCCGCCGACGGTGATCTGGTAGAACTCCTCACCCTGCTTATCGACGCCCAGGATGCCGATGTGGCCGACGTGGTGGTGGCCGCAGGCGTTGATGCAGCCCGAGATGTTGATGCGCACGGGGCCGATATGTTCCTGCAGCTCCAGGTCGGCCAGCCGGGTGGAGATGGCCTGCGCCACCGGGATCGAACGGGCGTTGGCGAGGGAGCAGTAGTCCAGCCCCGGGCAGGCGATGATGTCGGTGGCGAGGTCGGCGTTGGCCGCGTCCAGTCCCGCGGCGACAAGGGCGGCGTGGAGCGGCTGAAGGTCGTCCAGCGCCACATGGGGCAGCACGAGGTTCTGCTCGTAGGCGACGCGGACCTCGCCGAAGCCGTAGCGCTCGGTCAGGTCGGCGACGACCTCCATCTGGTTCGCGGTGGCGTCGCCCGGGATGCCCCCCTCGGGCTTCAGCGAGATCACGACGCTGCGATAGCCGGGCGCGCGGTGCGGGCGCAGGTTGTTGCGGGCCCAGCGGGCGAAGCTCCGGTCCGCGGCCTTGGCGCGCTCGAAGGCGGGGCTGTCGGCGGGGCGCTGCGGCAGGGCGGGCGGAGCGAAGTAGGCGGCGATGCGGTCCACCTCGGCCTGGGGCGGGACCAGCGCGGCCTTGTCCATGGCGGCGTGCTCCTCCTCGACCTCGCGGCGGAAGGCCTCGATTCCAAGGCCTTCCACCAGGATCTTGATGCGCGCCTTGTGGATGTTGTCGCGCCGTCCGTGGGCGTTGTAGACGCGCAGGATCGCGGTCAGGTAGCCCAGGAGGTCGGGCGCGGGCACGAAGGCGGCGATCTCCTTGGCCAGGTGCGGCAAGCGCCCCTGTCCGCCGCCGACGAACACCTTGAAGCCGACCTCTCCCGACCGTCCGGGCACGACCTGAAGCCCGATGTCGTGAGTGCGGATGGCGGCGCGGTCGTGGGCTGCGCCGGTCACCGCGATCTTGAACTTGCGCGGCAGGAACGAGAACTCGGGGTGGAAGGTCGACCACTGGCGGATCAGCTCGCACCAGGGGCGGGGGTCGAGCACCTCGTCCGGAGCGGCGCCGGCGAACACGTCGGTGGACACGTTGCGGATGCAGTTGCCGGACGTCTGGATGGAATGCATCTCGACGCGGGCGAGGTCCTTCAGGATCGCCTCGACGTCGACCAGCCTGATCCAGTTGAACTGGATGTTGGTGCGGGTGGTGAAGTGGCCGTAGCCCTTGTCGTAGGTGCGCGCGATGTGCGCCAGCATGCGCAGCCGCGCCGGGTTCAGCGCGCCGTACGGGATGGCGATCCGGAACATGTAGGCGTGGAGCTGCAGGTAGAGGCCGTTCATCAGCCTCAGCGGCTTGAACGCGTCCTCGGTGAGCGAGCCGTCGATGCGCCGCCGCACCTGGTCGGAGAACTCGGCGATGCGCTCGGCGACCAGCGTGCGGTCGAACTCGTCGTAGCGGTACATCAGGGTGCGGCCGCGCTGTCGCCGACGGTGGGGCCGTAGGCGCGGATGCGTTCCTTGCCCCGGTCGCGCCCGTCCGGGCCCGCGCCGCCGACGGAGGTGAGGTAGGGGCCGACCACCTCGTCCGGCCGCGCCTCGGCCGCGGCGAGCGCCACGTCCGCCTCGGCGGCGTCAAAGCGCTGGGCGAGAGCCAGGTCGTGCGTCCAGCCGCCGGTCCAGGCGCGATAGATCACGGCGCCGGAGAGCAGCGCGTTGCCGGTCAGCACCTTCACGCCGCCGCCTCCAGCGCGCAGGCCGCGGCGACCTCGCCGGAGGCGAGCGCCGCCGTCTCGCCGATGAACAGGATGGCGGGACCGGCCACCAGGCCCGCCTCGACCAGGGTGTCGAGCTGGTCGAGCCGCCCCTTGAACACGCGCTGCGACGGCAGGGCGCCGTTCTCCACCACCGCGACGGGCATGTCCGGGCGCACGCCGCCGGCGAGGAGGTCGCGGGTGATCTCCTGCGCGGTGTCGACACCCATGTAGACGGCCAGGGTGCGCTGCTCCCCGGCCAGGCCGCGCCAGTCGATCGGCGGCCCGTCGGCTTTGGGCCGGCCGGTGACGAAGGTGACGGCATGGGCGTGGTCGCGGTGGGTGAGCGGCAGGCCGGCGGCGGCGGCGCAGCCGAGCGCGGCGGTGACGCCCGGCACCACGTGCGCCTCTATGCCCGCGGCCTGGAGCGCGGCCAGCTCCTCGCCGCCGCGACCGAACACGAACGGGTCGCCGCCCTTCAGGCGCACGACGCGGCGGCCGGCGCGCGCCTCCGCGACCAGCAGCGCCTCGATCTCACGCTGGGGCACGCTGTGGTCGCCCCGCGCCTTGCCCACGTAGACGCGGCGGGCGTCGGCGTGGACGTAGGCGAGCACCGCCTCCGGGACGAGCCGGTCGTGCACCACCACGTCGGCCGATTGCAGCAGCCGCACCGCCTTGAGCGTCAGGAGCTCCGGGTCTCCGGGGCCCGCCCCGACGATGTGCACCACCCCGCGCCCCGCCGCGCCGGACGCGTCGGCGCCGCCGTCGAGCACGACGAGAGGGCGGCCCTCCAACGGGATGGAGGCCAGCAGGACCTTCATGAGCGGACTCCGGCCGAAGGCGCGGCGGACCGCGCAGGCGTCCTCGTCGCGCATCCCGCCCGTCGAATCCAACGACAAGCTCTGGATGGGAGGCGAGAAAAACTCCGGGTTCAGATCG
>JASLDZ010000143.1 GCA_030151985.1 Caulobacteraceae bacterium
CCCACAGCGCGTCGGACTTCGCGAACAGGAAGCCGAACGCGAACGGCAGCAGCGACTCGCCGTGCACCGCCCAGTCGCCGAGGTAGGCGTGGGTGGCGTCGAACCGCGGCGCCAGCACCATGCGCACCGCCACGAACCCGAGCGCCGGCCACACCAGCACGCCCCAGCCTGAGAGCGCCCGTTCGCCCCAGCTTTGCAGGGTCGCCGCCGCTTTCGGCCACACCGCCAGCAGCAGGGCTAGGTGCAGCGTGTAGGAGAGGAGGTAGACCACGAACCATAGGTGGTTCCAGGTCGGCGTCGTGAGACAGCCCTTCGGTCCGCACCAGTGGCCGCTCCCGGTGACGTACTTCAGCCAAAAGGCGCCGTACGGCTCGGGCGAGCGGTGCAGCGCCTCGGCCACCTGCAGCCAGCTCTGCGGCGGCACCACGACGAGCATGCCGAACAGGATCGGGGGCAGGAGCCGCCAGGTGCGCGACGCGGCGAGCCGCCCGGCCCCGCCCCGGCTCGCGCCGAAGCGGTCGTACATGAAGCGTGTCGCCGCGCCCGAGACCAGGAACAGCAGCGGCAGCCGCCAGGGGTGGGTCGCCACCATGACCGGCTCCAGCCAGGTCTGGACGCGCGGGCTCTTCACGTGCCAGTCCCACGACACGTAGAACATGCCGACGTGGTAGAGGATCAGCAGCCCGAAGGCCCCGATCCGCACCCAGTCGAGATCGAGCCGGCGGGCGTCCCGCTCCAGCTCCGCCGCCGTCGTGTATCCCGCTCCCATGGCTCCCGCTCCCGTCGATGACCGTGCCCTCCGATCGCGCAGCCGCTGACCCCCGGCCACCGGCGCGGGACGGCCGGAGCGTCGGCGGGGACGGCGCGGCGGCGACGGGGACGAGCGGCTGGCGTCGCGTGACGAGCGGCGTGCCCCTGTGGGCGTTCGGGCTGGGCGCCGGGATCGCGCTGGCGATCTGCACCGTCAACGTCATGAGCGAGCTGCACGACCGCCCGCACCTCCCGGCGTGGCAGGCGGCGAGCTGGGAGTACTCCAGCGGCCTGGTCACCGTGCTGCTGCTGCCCTTCACCGCCCGCGCCATGGTGCTGGCGCGCTCGCCCGCGACCGGCGGGTGGGCGCGGTTCCTGGCCGTCCACGCGGGCGCGGCGGTGCTCTACTCGCTGATCCACGTCGGCGGCTTCGTGGCCCTCCGCTCGGCGATCTACGGCGCGCAGCACGGGACCTACCGTTTCGGCGGCTTCGGCGAGTGGCTGTACGAGTTCCGCAAGGACGCCCTGAGCTACGGCCTGATGGCGGGCGTGTTCGCCTTCGCGCGCGCCTTCGCCCGGCGGCCGGGCGAGGCGTCGCCGGCGCCCATGGAGGCCCCCGCGCCCGCCGCGCGATTCGACATCCGCGATGGGACGCGGGTGATCCGCCCCGAGGTGGCTGAGATCGCCGCGGCGGCCTCGGCCGGCAACTACGTGGAGTTCCACCTGTCGGACGGCCGCAAGCCCCTGATGCGCACCACGCTGGCGGCGGTGGAGGGCGAGCTGGCCGCCCACGGCTTCCTGCGCACCCATCGCTCCTGGCTGGTCAACGCCGCGCGGGTGCGCGAGATCGCGCCCTCCGGCTCGGGCGACATGCGGCTGGTGCTGGACACCGGGCTCGAGGCGCCGCTGTCGCGCCGCTACCCCCAGGCGCTGGAGGCGCTGAAGCGCTAGCGCCCGTCCGCCGGCTTGCTCACGCCGAAGGTCTTGCGGAAGCGGACGGACAGGCGCGAGTCGCCGCCCGTCCACACCTGTCCGACCAGCGACAGGTTGCGACGCACGCGCCACTCGATCGAGGCCGACGAGCCGGTGCGGCCGGTCTGGAGCAGCTGCTGCTGGTTCTCGCCGCGCTGGTTGCCGGCGCCGGTCAGCTCCACATAGATGTCGTTCGTCAGGTACTTGCCGCCGGAAACCGAAGCGCCGCCCGCCGCGCTGCCGCCCAGCGTCAGCCGGTCCAGGCCGGCGAACTGGCGCAGCGAGCCCAATACGTCGAAGCCGCCCCCGGTCGCCAGCCCGGCGAGCGCCGAGGCCAGCTGGGCCGCCTCGAACGGCGAGAGCTGGGAGGCCGACACGCCGAACAGCACGCGGGACAGGATCTCGTCCTGCGGCAGCACGGGCACGGACGTCAGGGTGATCTCCGGCCGGGCGGCGGTGCCCAGGATGCGGATCTTGGCGTCGAGCGAGGGGTCGTCGCGCTCGGCGGTGATGTCGAGCCGGATGGTCTCCGGCGTCGAGCCCAGCCGCACCACGCTGGCCTCGTCGAAGTCGAACTTCTTGCCGGAGAACTCGTAGGAGCCGCGCACGAAGCGGGCGGTCCCCGTCAGCTCGGGCTTGGCGACGGTGCCGCCGACGTGGGCGTCCAGCGTCACCTCCGCATCGACGCCCCGACCGCGCACGAAGACGCCGCGGGCCGCGGTGATTCCGACGTCGAGGGCGATCAGCGACGCGGTCTTGGACGCGGACTGCGCCTGGACCGCCGCCATGTCCCGGTCGCCCGCCTTGCGGTTGACCTCCACCACGTCCATCCGAACCACCCCCGGCGTGGACTGCGTCTTGGCCGAGATGTCGGCGCGGTCGACGCCCAGCTTGCCCGACAGGCGCGCGTGCCCGTCGGCGTCGCGCGTCACGGTGACGGCGCCGGACGCGGTGGCCTTGCCCACCTCGTTGTCGAGGAGCTGGAAGCGCTTCAGCTGGAGCTGGAAGGACGATCCCGCGCCTCGCGCCATGCCCACCGCGCCGTCGCCCGACACCGAGCCGCCGTGCCCGTCCGCGCCCGAGAAGCGTCCCACGCGGATGACGTCGGGGCGCAGGTCGGCGTCGACCTCCAGGTCCTTCAGCACCAGCCCGGTGGAGATGTCCTGGAAGGCCCCCTTGGCGAGCTGGGCGTGGCCGTCGACCCGCGTCTCGTTCAGCGTCCCGGAGACCGCGCCCTGGGCGCTGAGCCGGCCCGACAGCGTCCGCTCGCCCCCGCCGAACAGGTCCCACAGCGGCTTCAGCTCGCCGTCGACCGCGAAGGCCCCGACCACGGGCTTGGTCTTCACCAGCGCGATGCGGAACGGGTCGGCCGCGGCCTCCGCGGGAAGGTCGAAGGTCGTGTGCGCCTTCAGGCCCTGTGCGTTGGTGGCGTCCGCGGACCCCCGGAGCCGCGTTCCGGTGAGTTCGGCGTGGGCCTGGCCGTCGAGGGCGAGGTCCCTGGCGGCGTCGCGCGCCCGGGCGCCGGCCAGCCTCACGTCCAGCTTGCCCGCAAGCGCCGGTCCCTCCCCGGCCAGCGTCAGGTCGGCGCCGAGCGCGCCGGTGTAGTCCTGCGCGAAGGCCTGGAGCGACACGCCGTCGAGGGTCACGTGGGCGTCGAGGCGGCGATGTCCCTCCGGGCCGGCCTGTCGGGCGTCGACGCTCGCCCGGCCCCCCGCCAACGCCAGCCGCAGCCTGGCGCCCAGCCCGTCCGGCCCGAAGGTCACGGCCCCCGGCTCCGTCGTCTTCACGTCGCCGCCGCGCACCTTGCCCGCCCCGGCGAGCGTCAGCCGGTGCGCCAGGCCCTCGCGGGTCAGGACGCCCTCCCCGGTCCACCGGAAGGGCGCCCCCGCCTCCCCCGCCGCGCTCAGGCGGTAGGGCAGCCGGTCCATGGGGCCGTCGGCGTTCAGCGTCAGCCGGTCGAGCGTGTAGGTCGAGCCGGGCAGCGACAGGCCTCGCCCGTCCAGCGTGATCGCCGCCCGCCCCGCGCCCGCGCCCGCCGCCGCCGCGATGCGCACCGCGCCGCTGAGCTTGCCCGTGGCAAGGAAGGCGCCCGGTCCGGCGACCACGGTCAGGTCGGCGGTGGAGGGCTCGCCGTCGCGCAGCGAGACCGCGCCGCCCAGCTTCACCCCCCCCGCGTCGGCGTCCACGTCGCTGAGGTCGAGGCCGTGGTCGGTGGTGCGGAAGGCGGCGCGGGCGCGGGCGGGGCCGTAGTTGCTGGCGCCCGCGACCTCGATGCGCCCGTCGACCGCCTGCGCGCCGCGCGTGAAGGTCAGGTGCACGTCCGCCGGCTTGACCACCAGCCGGCCCAGGTCGAGCGCGACGAGGCGAGCGTAGAGGTCGGCCTGCGGCTCGCCGATCGTGCCCGAGACCTTGCCCTTGCCGGTCATCTGCCCGTCCACCTCCAGCGGGCCGAGGGGGAACGGCCCCTGCGCCGTCCAGTCGACGTCGAAGGCCAGCCGCTTGTCGGTCCCCATCAGACCCCGCGCCGTGCCCGAGGCCTTGTCGCCGGTCAGGACGCCTCGGGCGAGGTGGAAGCCGTCCGGGTCCTGCGTGCCGGTGAGCGTCAGGCGCGGGCTGATGCCGATGAGCCGGTCCAGCTCGGCGATGCCCGACTTGAAGCGCTGGCCCCGCGCCTCCACCGCGACCGCCCAGACCGCCGAACCCTTGGGCGCCGAGGCCTTGAACCCCGCCTGCGCCGCGCCGTCGGAGCCCTTCAGCATCCCCTTCAGGCTGGGCGCGGTGGCCGTGCCCTGGAAGCCGAGGCCGCCGAGCAGGTCCTGAGCGCCCGTCGCGTCCACCCTCGCGTATTGGCCGGCGACGTGAAGCTCCCGGAACAACAGCCTGTGGTCCTTCAGGAAACTCAGGTCTATGTGCGCGGTGGGGCGAGGTCCGAGCAGCGGCGGCAGCACGCCCTCCCCACCCGTGCCCTGGCCCTGAACGTCGGTGCGGATGCGCCACTCCCCGTCCGCGAGGTTCACCTGGACGGGACCGCCGAGGCTGGCGATCGTCAGGCCGACCTCGTTCAGGTCCCTGGCGGTGGCCTGCGCCTTGATCTCGAACCGCCGGATCGAACCCACCGCCACGCCCGTGGCGTGTGCCGCGCCGATCACGGGCGGGTGGAACCAGGCGCCGAGGCTCTTGGTGGTCACGTCCAGCTTCAGGCCCGGCGTCGAGAGCCTGCCGAAGTCCACGGGGCCCGTCGCGCGCGCCTGGGTGAGATCGCCTGTGAGCCGCAGGTCCGCCTCGTGCGCCGCGCCGCGCCGCGCGACGTCCAGCACCGCGTCCGCGCGGGGGCCGAAGCGCGCCACATAGGGGGCCAGGTGGGTGGAGGCGGCGAGCAGCGCGTGGGCCTCCACGTGGCCGCCGCCCTCGGCCGTCCAGCGGCCGTCGGCGTAGAGCGGGCGGAACGCGCCCGAGCGGCTGTCCACGTGCAGGCGCCCGCCCTTGTCGTCGCTGATCCCGTCGGCGCTCAGGGCGAAGGGCTGGTCGGCGGCGAGGCCCAGCCCGCCCGCGAGGCCGCCGCCGGCCGCCTCCAGCGCGTCGACCTTCAGCGACAGCCGGTGCGCGTCGGTCATCCGCAGGTCGGCGTTCAGGTGGTCGCCCGCGTGCAGCCGGCTCCTCGCCGCGACCTGGGCGTCGGTGCGGCCGCTGCGGCGGAAGTCCACGCGGCCCGCCACGTCCCAATCGCCCGCCGCCACCGTCAGCGCCCGCCCGGTGCGCAGGCGCCCCTTCACGGCGTCGATCAGCACGCCCACGGGCGCGGGCTGCGACGGCGCGGGAGGACGCTTCTCCAGGACGGGCGCGCGGGAGACGAGGAGGTCGCCGACGCTCAGCGTCCGCGCATGCACCCGTCGCGAGAAGAGCTCCAAGGGCCGCCAGCGCATCGCCAGGTCGCGACCGTCCAGCCACACGCCCTTGGCGTCGGTGATCGTCAGCCGCTTCAGGCTGAAGACGTCGAACAGGTCGCCCTCCAGCCCCTCCACGTGGAGCCTGCCGATGGGGCCGAGCCGCAGGCCCTCGACGGCGCGCACCACCGCCGCCCGTCCCGCGTCCGTCCGCACCCCGAGCCGGACCACCGCCGCGAGCGCGACCA
>JASLDZ010000188.1 GCA_030151985.1 Caulobacteraceae bacterium
CGAGGCGGCTCGCGATCTGCATCAGGAAGGCGCGGGGGCTGCGGACCGCGAGCGGCGCCGCCTCAGCCGCCCGAACATAGGTCTCCTGCACAAGGTCATCGGCGCTGCCGATCAACGCGGGGCCGAAGCGGCGCGCCAGGCCAGCTCTCAGCCCACCCGCGTGCTGGCGGTAAAGCTCTTCGAGGTCTCGGCCCTGGGCAGGGCCGCTCCCGTCCGGCGGGACGGGTTCTGCCGGCCTTGGCGCGCGTCGCATGCTTGGCTCCCTGGCGTTGCCGAGGGGCTTCGACGCGGTGCGCCGATGGTGGAATCCTGCGCCGGGACGCCGCGGCCCGGGGGGCGCGCGGGAGAGGCCGCCGGCAAAGCCGGCGGAAAAGTCCGCGCAAGGCGGACCGCTATGAGCTGAGCAACGCACAGGGGTTTCCACGCCCCTGCCGACGGTTTCCCGCCAGCACCCGAATCGTGGCGCAAACCGCCGGCGCGCGCAAGCGGGGAGGGGCGGGCGTTGGAAACCTCTGTGGGAGGCCCGAGGTCTTCGGCGCATCGGCCGCCGCCTTGAGCCCCAGGCTCTGGACCGCGTCCTATCTGCTCGGCGCCCGCGTCGCCTGTCTAGGGGAGAGGGGAGGGGCGGGCAACCGGGTTGGCGCGCCGGCCCGCCTGAGGCATTCTGAGTTCGGCCGGGGAGCCCGCGGGCATGTCCAAGCGCATCGCGTGAAAACCCGTGGGGTCGCTCAACGCCGACCAATCCACCTCCCCGAGCCACCTCGCATTCTCAGGCCCGGCGCGACAGCACCAAGTCACCGTTAGCCTGCCGATCGGTCTTGAGGTCGTAGAGGTCGCCCAAGGCCTGTGCGAGCGCGGCGCTGTCGCCTGCGGTGAAGACGCCGTCGACGCGCACGGCGGCGAGCCGCGCATCCGGCTGAAGCCTCATCTGGACGCGGCTGTAGCGGTTGGCCTCGGCGAGAGCGTCTTCAAGGCTGGTGTCGCGGAAGGTGAGCCGTCCTGTCGTCCATCCGGTGGCGAGCTCGGGATCGGCGGGACGTGGCGGCGTGGGCCGCGGCCCGCTGGCCGCCTCCTGACCGGGCGTCAGCGTCCACGTGGCCTTCGACGTCTCTGAGGCGCGAACGACGACACGACCTTGAAGCAGAGTGACTTTCCCGCCGCCGGCCTCGCGCCGGACGTCGAAGCGCGTGCCCGTGGCGGTCACCTGCAGACTGCCCGCAGCGACTACGAACGGCCGCGCGGCGTCGTGCGCGACATCGAAGAGGGCCTGACCACGCACCAGTCGCAGTCGCCGTGCGCCTCGGCTCCAGCGCGCTTCAAGCCGGCTGTCGGTGTCCAGTTGGACGGTCGATCCGTCGGCCAGGCGGATAGTGCTGCGTTCCCCGACGCTGGTGACGTAGGTGTCGGGCCGCGAGGCGAAGGTCGCGCCGCCGATCACAAGGAGAAGCGCCGCCGCGGTCACCGGCCCCGCGAGCATCCATCGTGGACGAACGGCATACGGCCTCGTTTTCGGCCGCGCGGTTTCAGCCAGCGCAGCCCGGATGTCAGGGTCGGCGGACAGGGCGCCGCTGCGACGCCAAAGAAGCTGGAGATCGTGGTAGGCGGCGTCGTTGCCGGGGTCTTCGCGCCACCTCCTGAAGGCGGCGAGGTCGTCCTGCGCCACCACAGGGCGGTTCAACCGGGCCAGCCACTCGGCGGCCCGCCGTTCATCGCGTCGAGCGGAGGCGGCGCGGGGCTCGGTCATCCAGGCGCCCATCGGGCGAAGGGCCTGCAAGGTCCGATCATGGTTGCGTCCTCGCAGGCGCACGCGCCTCTTCCGATCGGCCGGTTTTCCGCGCGGCCCTGCGCTAGACTGGCGCCGATCCGCCACCGAGCGTAGGGCGAAGCTCAAATATATGGTTTCGCATCCTGCCTCCAGACGGCTTCAGGGGTTAGGCTCATCTCGGAACTGCCATCGGGGAGGGCATGCGGACCGATCTCGGCCATTTGCCGGAGGCCAAGCGCCGGGAACTGACGTTCGTGGTGGAGCTGATCCGCGACGGTTTCGCCAAGGCCCTGTCGCGGCGCACGCAGGAGCGCTACCGCCGGGGCGAGATCCTGAAGATCGTGCTGTTTGGGAGCTACGCGCGGGGCGGCTGGGTGGAGGACCCGGTCGGCCGATATTACTCCGACTACGACCTCCTCGTGGTGGTGAACCACGAGGACCTGACCGATCCGTCGGAGTTCTGGGGCGACACCGAGCGCCAGCTCCTGGAGGCGCTGACCGCCGGCGAGCGGCTGCGGGCGCCCGTCAGCTTGATCGTGCACAGCCTGGACGACGTGAATGCCCAACTCCGTCTCGGCCGCTACTTCTTCACTGACATCGTCCGGGACGGGATCGCGCTCTACGAAGCTCCGGGCCGCCCGTTCGCCACCCCTGAACCGCTAGCTCTGGCTACGGCCTTGGCCGAGGCTCAGGCTCACTTCGATGAGTGGTTCCGGAGCCCGAGCGGCTTCCGTCGCCACTGACGTGACCCCCAATTCTTATTTAGCCATAAGGAGAGCCCGGGGTTGATCTGAGCCTGGGCTCAAGAGTGTGGCAAGAGCCGGGGGTGCGGAGCCTTCAGGCTGCGCAGCACCCCCGGGCGGCGTGTCCGCAGAGAGCTTCGGCGAAGGCCCGCGGCGTCAGCCATCCGAGCTTCGAATGCGGCCGCTGCTCGTTGTAGTCGCGCCGCCAGGTCGCCAGCACAGAGCAGGCAGCATGCAGCGAGTTGAACAGGGTCTCGTTCAAGAGCTCGTCGCGCAGGCGTCCGTTGAAGCTCTCGTTGTAGCTGTTCTGCTGAGGCTTGCCGAGCGCAATGTATTGCCAGCCGATCTGCAGGTCGTCGGCCCAGGTCAGGATGGCGTTCGAGGTCAGCTCCGTGCGGTTGTCGCTGACGATCGTCTCGGGCAGGCCGCGAAGCTGCACCAGCCGATCGAGCTCGCGGGCGACCCGCAGCCCGGAGATCGAGGTGTCGGACACCAGCGTCAGGCACCCGCGGGTGCAGTTGTCGACGATCGTCAGGATGCGGAAGCGCCGCACGTCGCTTATCTGGTCGGAGACAAAGTCGATGCTCCAGCGCTAGCTCGCCTGCAGCGGGACCTCGATCGGCCGCCGCGCGCCCATGGCCCGCTTGCGGCCGCCGCGCTGGCGTACTATCAGTCTCCCCTCGCGATAGAGGCGCTGCACCCGCATTCTGTTCAGCGCGTGGCCCTCACGGCGAAGCGGCACGTGCAGCCGTAGATCGCCGAACCGCCGCCCTTCCTGCCCCAGCGCCCGCAGCCGCTCGCGCAGCGCCGTATTCGCCGGCCGGGTCGCCCGGTAGCGAACGCTCGTCCGGTCTACGCCCAACACCCGGCATGCCCGCCGCTCGCTCATCCCGTGGGCCGACTGCAGGTGCGGCGCAGCCTCCGATGCGGCGGGCGTCACCACTTTTTCTCAGCAGGTCCTTCAGCGCCACGTTAGCCAGCATGGCGTCGGCCAGCATCCGCTTCAGCCTGCCGTTCTCCTCCTCCAGGGCTTTCAGCCGACGCGCCTTGGAGACGTCCGTCCCGCTGAACTTGGCCTTCCACTTGTAGAACGTCGGCGAGCTGATCCCGTGCTTGCGACACAGCTCCGTCACCGCCACGCCCGCCTCCTGCTCCCGCAGGATCGCGATGATCTGCTCTTCCGTAAGCCTCGACCGCTTCATCCGTCCGTCCCTCCATTGGGCCGGACTCTACCTACTGCTGGATGAGTTTCAGGGGGTCACGTCAGAGAGGGCCGTCCACAGGCCTTCCGGAGAACGTGAGCAAGCCTCTAGCAATAACCTGAACGGCCCGAAGTTGAAACTCAGCGAAAAAATACGACCTTGGTAGTAAGCACCACGTAGGCTGCACCCAATACAAGAGCTAGCGCTAGGCCTGTAACCGATCCAAAGTTACGCCCAACCACCACCCATTCGGCAATCACAATTAGAGAGACTAGGAGCCCAAGCCGAATGGGTGGGCCCAGGCGCATCCTGCTGCTATCACCATACCCCGTCACTCGAGCGAGAATCTTTAGCTGGATCTGGAATGCCCAGTCTCCCACGAGAGCTAATACAGGAATCAATAACACAACGGGAACGTCTAACGACGGTGGCACACTATGCTCTCCGTAGCTTTGCTGTTTGCATGGCCGACCACCTCGCCCATCTTCTCTTGAAACCTTGTCGGCTTACCGTTTCCAAGAACAGAATAATCGTATTCCGCCACCCCGCTAAGCCCTTTGGCTGTTGCTTGACCTACCGCAAATGCCAAAAGAGAGGTGCCAGCGCCCCTAAGATTTCCATCAAAAAGCTTAACGAATACCGCACCTACTGTTTCTACCTTTGATATAACTTCCGATCCCAACGCTACGCCACCTAGCACTGCCCCGCCAACAACTGTTTCCGATAGAGCCGCGGCACCTAGACCTGCTCCAAGCGCTACATCATCCGCAAAGTCCGAAGCCGAGTCTAAAGATTCCCCGAGCTTGCCAAGAGCCGAGTCTGATCCAGCACAGGGATCGGGATTTGGGGTGTTCTGTGAACCGCCGGCTAAGCTAATTGCCCCCAGCCCCCCTAGCGCTGGTCCGATTGACCTCGTCGTCTGCGGTCGGGGCAGCGGCACACAATGACCGTCATCACCATGGGGGTTTTCATAGATGGCCGAAGCGCCGCAGTCCATCGCCGTTACGGTCAATTTGCCATACGGGTCCCAGAGATTCAGAGGATCAGAATGAACATAATCATAAAAATTTAGTCCATCACCATACCCTATAGGGTCTGGCTGCATAAAGCGACCGAGGCGAAAGGAATAGTCCCGTGCCCGCATATGGAGGAGGTCGGCCTCAGGAACATAGGGGGCGCCGGTATAAGAAAAACGCCCCCGGTTGCCTGAGCCCGGCTGACCGCTTTCGTCGTAGGTATTGATGGCGATGAGGGTTCCGCTATCGTTCACGATGGCCACCGGCGAGCCCTGTCGGTCGGTTTGTAGGTATTGGCGGCCAGCGTAACCACCCGCTCCCGGCGCCGCGTACCAAGCGGCGAACTCGTCCTTCGCGGCGCCTGGCACGTAACGATTCAGAACGTTTCCACCATTGTCATACTCGGCGATGATGGTGTCGCCGTCGTAGAGAAAGTTAGTGCCGACGGAGCCGAAGGTGTAGCGCAGCCGGTCCAGGCCGTCGTAACTGAAGGTGGCGCCATTGCTCATGGAGACCAGCTTGTTCAGGCCGTCGAATGTATAGCTCAGGCGCGTGTCGTTGATGACATCACCCAGCCCGTCGTAGGTCAGCGCCGCCCCGCCTGAGGTTGTGTAGCGGTTGAGGCCATCCGTGGCGTAGCCGCGACCCACATTGCCTACTGAGGATGTCCAGTCAAAGGCGCTGTTTGACGACGTGGATGCGCGGAGCTGTCCGGCCGCATTGTAGTAGTAGCCATAGCTCTCGGTCACCGTTCCGCACGTCGGCTGGATCGTGATGGCGGAGAGGCGCAGGTCCGGGCCATATCCCCATCCTTCGCAGGAGGTGAGCCCCTTCATGTAGGCGGCGGTTCGGCGTCCCAGATCGTCGTAGGTCAGGTACGACAGCTGCGTGCCTGACCCGTCGGTGATGTTGGTCATCTCGTTGGCCGCGTCGTAGGTGTAGGTCGCGTAGGTTCCGTCGGGCCACTGAAGGCGCGTGCGGTTGCCGTTTGCGTCGTACTGGCTGCCGACGCTTCCGAAAGGTCCCGCCTCGGTCAGCTTACGCCCGAGGACGTCGTAGGTGAAGGTGAGCGTCTGGCCGCCGCTGACGGCGGTCTTCACGCGCCCGAGGTTGTCGTAGGTGAAGCTCGTGGCGGCCAGGGTCGTGCCGGACCGCGAGCTCAGCCGTCCAGCGCCGTCATAGCCGTAAGTCACCGTCGAAGTGTCGCGATTACGACGGCCGGTCAGGCTGCCGTTGGCGTCATAGCTGTAGAGGATGTAGTCGGCACCGTTGCTGACGCCGCCGTTGGACGGCGTCGGAAAGTTAACCTGCGAAAGCCTGTCGAATCCGTCGTAGGTGAAGGTTGTCTTGTTTCCCTTGGCGTCGGTCTGCGTCTGCACCAGGCCGTCCGGCGTATAGGTGGTGCTCGACTCCGTCCGAGCCCATGAGGTTTGGTAGCCGGTCGTGGTCGAGGTCACCCGATCGGCCCCGTCGTAGCCCAGGTAGGTGATCCGGTCCGGTCCGTAGGGCCCCGTCGACCCGAGCTGGCAGGCCGAAGCGGGAAGGTTGGCGAAATTGTTCGGGCTGTTCATCCGCACCGCCGTGCAAAGGAGACGGTCGGCCGCGTCATAGGCGTAGTTGGTGACCGAAGCGAGGGCGGGAGCGCCCTGTGCACCGACGGTCTCCTGGGTCGCGCGCCCCAGTCCATCGAAGCTGACGGTGTCGACCGCCAAGGGGGTGAAATTCAGCCAGTCCGCGTCCGACTCGCTGTTCGCCACACCTCGCTCCGTCTTCTGCAGGCGACCGCCGGCATCGTAAGTGTAGCGGACCGCTCGATTCCTCAGCGAACCGCCGCCGTCGGGGTCCGGCCCCACCGCCCCCGCCACGCTGCGGTCGGCATTGTAGCGGAAGCGAGTCGTATTGCCGTTCCAGTCGGTCGCGGTCAGCATGTTGCCGACGCTATCGTAGGCGAAGGTTCTCTGACGGTAGACGGAGGTCGGCTGGTCCCCGGACATCTGCGATGTGATCGTCAGCAGCAGGTTGTTGGGCGTGCCTGCGGGGTTGCCGTAGCCGTAGCCGTAATTGACGATCGTTGCGTCCGGGCTGTTTGCCGGGCAGAACTGCGCCGTGGAACAGTTCACTGTGGAGCCCAGCTTCCAGATCGGCGTTCCCGCGGTCTGGACGCCCGAAGCGTTCTTGAAGTAGGGCGTCACCTGTGCATAATTTAACATCGTCGTGGAACGAAGACCGTTGGCGCCGGCAGGGGGGCTTAGGTACTGCAAGAGCCCGGTAGGCCCGTCGTAGCTATAGTCGGTCTGGTAGTTGAGCGCGTCCTTGGTCCAATTGGGCTCGTTGCACTTCGCCGCATATGTACAGGTCGTGTCGTAGCCTCCGCTGGTGGTACGCACAGCCAAGGGTGATCCGGACTTCGGGAATGTTTGCGTCTGGGTAATGTTGCCCCGGCTGTCGTAGGTTCGCGTCGTCTTGACGCCTTCGGGCGAGATCGCGCTGACGAGCCGCCCCATCCGGTCATACGTGTAGGTGGTGGAGTGACCCGCGCCATCGGTGTCGCTGAGCGTCGTCCCGAAGGTGGCGCTGGTCACCACGACATGGGTGTGGGTCATCGGGTCGGTCACGGTCGTCGTCGGGTTCGCGGTGACCGGACCCGTGGCGCCATCGTCGGGTCCGCTCGTCGTCGAATAGGTGTAGGTCCACGTGCCGACGCCGTTGGTCATGGAAGCGACACGGGCGGCGCTGTCGAACGTGATCGACCAATTTGGCCCGCCCGGACGTGACAGCGTTCCCGTGTAGCTGGGAAAAGGGATCGGATACGTCGTCGTGCGATTGGCGGGATCGACGATGGCCGTCGCGGTTCCCAAAGCCGTTATGGTTGCCGTCGGCCATGTGAACGAAGGCGTGGTACAGCTATCAGCCGATATGTCACAGAAGTCGACGGCAAGGTTGACGCCCTTGACCTGCGTCAGCACGCCGTCCGACGCGGAGTTGTTGTTGGTCTGATAGGTAAATTTGATGGCGTAGCCGAGATTATTGCTGACGCCTTGAAGCCTCACCGCCGTTGGGGGGCGCGTCAGGTAGCGCTTGTACGAGAAGGTCGTGATGACGCCTGTGGGAGTCTGGATCGAAATCACCCGTGCGGCCGCCTGGGTATAGTTGTTCGACCTCCAAGTCGTAGAGAATGTAGCGATCGTTCCGTCGCGAAGCGTAGCAGTGTACGTCGCTGCGTTGTCGTAGCTCAGCTGCACGCCGTCGCCAAGCGTCGAGGAAAATGCTCCGGTATTCGGGTCTCTTGTGAAAGAATATGATGCATCGCCCAAGCTTACCGTGTAGTTGTTCCCGAGATTATTTACAGCGCCATAGAAGTTGTCCCTGGCCAACCCTGCGTGGTAGACCCATTGCAGGCCGCCCTGAGCGGGATCACCAATCGTGACGATCGCGTCGGAAACGTTGAGTGACCCCGAGGCTAAGTCGACCTGGGCCGGATCAAGGAAGGTGTTAACGGGAGGAGGGGGGTCGTCGGGGAGGCCGCTGGCGTCGGTGAAGCGTGAGACGTTCGCATGCGCTAGGATTGGAAATGAGCAGCCCAGGAGAAGCGCAAGTCGAAATCCCACCCGCCTCGTCGAACGACTTCTATTCAGAGCCATCTCAGACTCGCCCCTTCCCACAAGTGGTTCGATACTGTTGTTCACCAGACGCAACTTGTGTTCGCCGCGCTGTCATCGTGCGCGACAGTCGATCCGGCTCACTTCAGCATGTATCGATCCAGCCCGACTGCGTTGACTGGGGGACTGAACGCCGGATCGATCATGGCCAGCGGCGGCCCGAGCAGCGCCAGCGCCGCGACCATGCGCCGGCTCAGCGCCCCGTCCGACGGCGTCTGGCTGTAGAACGCCCACAGCCTCACCCGGGTATCGTTCACCGTCACCAGCGCATAGCGGGCGTCCCGGGCGGGATCCCCGCTGCTCATCCCGGCCGACACCTCCGGCAGCGGGACCAGCATCGCCACGCCCGGTGCGCTCGTGCTTGAGGCCAGGCGCGAGACTCCAGCGCCTGGGCCGCTGTGGAGCGCGAACGGCTGCCCCGCGACGGCGAAGTTGGCCCTCGAGGCTTGCGGCGTAGACGCCTTCAACGCCTGCTCCTCGAACCCCGCCTTCGACAGCAGCGAGAGCGCGGCGATCATCGCCCGGCTCGTCGGCAGGGCCTCCGCGTCGGTCGAGGCCTGCGCCAGCGAAGCGGAAGGGCTGGGCTGGGCCACGGCCAACGACCAGCTGAGGCTCAGAAGCGACGTCAGGGCGATGCCGCATGCCAATCCCGGTCGGATCATGGTCGTCATCCTACTGGCCCGCCGTGTTAGTCGCCCAAAGGGGCGTCGTGTGGTTGCTGGCGTAGATGACCATGTTGCCGTCGCCCTGGACGACCAGAGTGGCTCCCGGGTTGCCCGCGGTGTTGCTGCACCAGCGCACCACCCACTGGGGGTCGTAGACGCAGAGGTTGCCATCCGTCTGCATGAGCAGGGTCGCGCCCGGCGAGCCGGCCGCGGCCGAGGTCTGCGTCGACCAGAGGCCCGTGCTCCCGTGGTAGAGCACGACATTGCCGTCTTCCTGGAAGATCAGATTGTAGACGCCGCCCGTGGAGCTCAGCGTCTGGCCTTGGAAGATGGACTGGTTGTTCGCCAGCCCTGCTCCGACAGGAGCAGTGTTCGGGACTAGGAGCTGATAGTAGCTGCGGTTGTCCGCCGCGTCGTAGGTGTTCGACCGGACATCTATGCCCGTCGTCGTGTGGCCGACGTAGCGACCCGCGGAATCGTAGAAGTAGTGGGTCGTCGATCCCGCCAGCGCCGCTCGAGGAGCGCACATCAGCGCGACCGCGAGCGCAACTTGCCTCACCCACTGCCGCATGGATCCTCCGTCAACACGGATCTTGGCAATTGATCGGCTCGTAGCTGGAACCTGAGCCGCAACGCCGTCAATCGAAAAAATTCTCTGAATCATGACCGCGGTGAAATGCAGGTGAAGTCCGGCGTCGTAATCTGCGTCGCGTCCGGAGGCTTACGTGCCCAGCGCCAGCGACACACCAATTTTAGAGAACGCGTTCGACGGCGGCTGCGCCGTTCCACTCGGCTTTGAAGTCGCCGACATTCCGGGCCCCCAATCAGGTCGTATGACCCACAGCGCGATCTTCCTTGCTGCGTTCGCCGCGGTCCTCTTGCTTCACGCTCTGCTCTTTCTGGTCTGGCGTGCCGAACACACGCCACCGCCAAGGGCGCCGGGGCCGGGCATCGGGGCTGGCGGAATGCAGATCAGTCTCGTTTCGGCGCTTCCCGGAGTGCCCCTTTCGACGACCACTGTGGTTCTCCGAGCCGACGCACGAGAGGCCGAAGGTGCCGCCGTACCTCCCAGTCCCGAAGCGACGCCTTCAACAGGGCCTGACGGGGAGGGCGGCCCCGACACCTCCACGCCCGAGCTCGGCCATGCCTCCGGGCTTCAAGGGTTCGGGACGGCGACCGCCGCGAACGGCAGCCCGGGCGGAGGGTTCGATCCCGGCGCGTTCGCATCCATGGCGCCCCTCTCCTTCTCCCACGGGGGTGAGCCGGGCCTTTGGGCGCAGGTTCAGCGCTGCTTTAAGGAGGCGCCGACGCAGGCTCTGACGTTGACAGTGGTCCTCGACGAGCACGGAGCCTTCGTCGACGCCTACAAGGAAACGGGCGAGCTGTCGGTCGCGCCATTAAGGCCCGACGAGGCGGCGGCGTCTCGGGTCGCTTTGGACGCTCTGAAGGCGTGCAGTCCCTATCATGACCTTCCAAACGGGCTCGACCGGCGCCTTACACTTTATGTTCCTGTCGAAGAGCCCAGCCGCCCCACGGCCTGAGGCGGCGGCACGCTGTCGGAGTTCGCGCTAGCGGGCGAACGCCACACTCTCGATGGTCCTGCGTCCTCCGGAACGGGTCAGTTGCACCGCCACATTCACCACGCTCGAAACGTAATCGACGACTTCCTGTCGTCCGAGATTCACGCCCTTCTGCATGACCATGAGCGCGATCTGCTCGAACGCTCCCCTCGGGCTGTCCGCATGCACGGTGGTGATGGAGCCCGGGTGGCCGGAGTTCACCGCCCGCAGGAAGCTATAGGCCTCCGCTCCCCGAAGCTCGCCCAGGATGATCCGGTCAGGCCGTAACCGCAGCGACGCCTGCAGGAGGTCTTCGGGGCTCACCTCCGCTTCGCCGAGGACGCCGCGCGCGGCAATCAGTCCCACGGCATTGGCATGCGTCAGCCGCACCTCCGGCGTGTCTTCGATCACCACCAGCCTCTCTTCGGACGGAATCTCTTTGAGCAGCGCGTTCATGAAGGTGGTCTTGCCCGTCGACGTGCCGCCCGAGACCACGATGTTCTTGCGAGCGCGCACCGCCGCCCGCAGGAACTCTGCGATGTGGCCGGCGTCTAGAAGCGCGCGGAGTTCGCCGTCCCGTGCATCCAGCGCATCCAGGGCCGCCCTGCGCGCGCCCTCGAACGCGCCCGCCTCCTGATAGTCGTCCAGACCCATGTCGCTGACCACGTGCTTGCGGATCGCGATCACCATCCCGCCCCGGGTCGCCGGCGGCGCGACGATCTGAACCCGGGCGCCATCCGGCAGCGTCGCGGCGAGCAGCGGATGTTCGCGGCTCACGCCCTGGTGGCTGAAGGCGGCGATCTGGCCGGCCAGCCGCCGCAGCGCGACCTCGGTCAGCTCCGGCGCGGGGTGGCGCTCCGCCGGCGCCCCGAGCGTCTCGACCCACACCTCGCCCGAGGCGTTGATCAGGATGTCGGTGACGTCCGACCGCTCGAGCCAAGGCCGGAGCGGGTTCAGATAGGCCTCAAGGTAGACGCCGCGCGGGTTGATCGGCTGCACGCTCACTGGGCGCCTTCCACGGGCGTGAAATCGAGGTCGCGGGCCACGAAGATGCGGATCGGCGTGCCTTGCGGGACCTTGATCGTGGGCGGGATCGGCTGGGGCGCGAGCGCGCTGGCGGCACCCGCGATGGAGCCCGCATCGGCCGACGAGCCGATGACGACCTGCGTGGAATTGCCGTTGGTGAGCGCGGCTTGGCCGAGCGTGATCACCGACAGCAACACCGAGCCTGCGAACCGCTCGAAGAAGTGCCGATCGACCTTGCCCGCCAGCCCGGCGCGACCGAGTTCGTCGGCACCGTTGGAGCCGATCTGGATAGAGGCGCCGTCCGGCCGCAGGACGCGCGTCCAGATCACGAACGCCCGACTCGAGCCCAGCGCCAAGCCGCTGCGATATTGTCCGATCACTCGCGAGCCGCGCGGGATTAGCACGGTCGAGCCGTCGAAGCTTCGCACGTCGCGGCTGACCACCGCGCGGGTGAACCCCGGCAGGTCGGAATTGAGGGCGGTCTCCAGCACCGCAGGGATCATCGCACCCTGCGGTACGATCGTCGCCTTGTTCCGCAGCATCACCGCGCGCGACTGGTCGGGCTGGGCGGACTCCACGCGAGCAGCGAAGGAGTCGTCGGCGTTGATCGGGGAGGCCTTCGCATCGGACGTCGCCGTCCCGTTGGGCTTGCCCGCGCCGGCCGTATCGCCCCCGAAATCCACCACAAGCGAGGGCGCACGGCGTCGCTGGGACTCCGAATTTGGACCGGGGGGCGCAGCGACGGCCGGCGCCAGCGGAGCCAACAATGGCGCAACCGGCGGAGGGGTCACGAGCGCGACCGCGGGCGTCGGGATCGGCGCCACGGCCGGCGCCAGCGCCGCTCCTCGCGCCGCCGCTTCCGTGGCCGCGATCTCGGGCGGCGCGAGCGGGGAGGGGGCTTCCGCGCTCGCGATCGGCGCGACCGCCGCGCGGTCGAGCTCACGGGCCGGCCCAGGCCGGTGGCTGGAGAGCCACAGGAAGACGACAAGGCCCAGTAAGCCCGCTCCGCCAGCCACCAGCCAGACGCTCGCTCCCGCAGACGAGCCGGCCACCAGCGGGCGGAGCGCTCCCACGGAGTCCACGCCTGGAGCGTCGTCGCGGGGCGGTTCTCTAGGATCGCCGTCGCTCATCGCCGGCCGTCCTCCGCCTTGGCGGCGGCGCGAGCGGTCTTGGCGTCAGCCGGCTGCGGCGCGCCGGGCCCGGGCTGCGGCTCGCGCCAAGCCTGGTTGATGACGGTGGTCACAGTCTTGCCGTCCCGCAGCACGAACCGGGGCGCGAGCTGTTCGACGATCTGGTAGCCGTCGCGCACGCTGTAGTTGACGAGGCTTTCCGATCCGTCCGGTCCCACGAGGAAGAGCGCCGGCGTCGAGGCGCTCTCCGGCCAGCGGAAGTAGGTGAACCGTCCGTCGTCGAAGACGTCGGCGGGGAGCGCCGCGCGCGACCCCGTGTAGACGTAGGCGGTGTTGCGCCGCTCGGGCGGCGCTGGTCGCGCGGCCGTGGCCTTGGTGTCGGCCGGATAGGTGAAGCGCACGACGTAGGGTGGATCGACCACGCCCCGGGCGTGGGCGGAGAGTTCGAAGAGATAGCTGCGCCGGTCGGTGACCACCGTCATGTTCGTCCGGGTGGCGAGGTCGACCGGCTTCAGGAACAGCAGAGTTGCGGCCTTGTTCGGCGTCACCTGCCAGGCCGCACCGTCGCCGATGGAGACGTTCTCGATGCGCTCGTCGGGGCCGAACTGCAGCATGGTTTGGAAGCCGAACGCCAAGTCCAGCGGCGTCACCCGGTCCGCGTCGTAGGGATAGATGCGGATGCGGGGATCGACTCGCCCGTAAGGCGGCGGGACCGGCGTCCCTCCCTGGGCGATGGAGGCGAGCCCGCAACTCCACGCCAGGGCCGTCCACAGCGCCATCAGAATCCCAAGCCTCATCGGCCCAGCACTCCGCTAGGCGAGAGGTTGACGGCGGGCGACGCCATCATGGCGCCCATCGGAGCCATGCCGGGCACAGTTTCGGCATCTCGGCGGTAGCGCGTCACTTGGAAGCCCAGGGGATTGACGAAGCGGTCGCCGTTGCTGGCCGAGACGTTGGTGTAGCGGAAGGCTATCGCCGCGACCCAGGGCTGGGGCGCCGTCGGCGGGGCGCCGCCGTCCTGCCGCGTCGTATCGAAGCGCACGAGCGCTGTGGTGGGCGAGAGGAGCGAGACGCTCTTGATCGTGGTGCGCACCACGGTGGTCGGCGCATACAGGTTCAGCGGGCTTTCGGGCGTCGTCTTCTTCATCAGCCGCACGTAGTCGGCGCGGGCGTCGCCCCCGGAAAGCAGCACCGCCTTGCGGTACTGCTCGCGCAGGTCGGTCGCGTCGAACGTTTCCCGCGCCAGCACATACTGCACGAGATTGGACTGGGTGACGGCGGCGTCCTGGCTAAGCGCGCCAGGTGCCAGCGGCCGAACAGTTTCCACGTAGCCGGTCTGGCGGTCGACGCTTATCGTGTAAGGCACGACCGTCTTCAACGGCGCCAGAGCCGCGAGCGCCAAGCCCTCAACGACGGCCACCAGGCAGGCCGCGCCTGCGACCCACCAGGCCACCCTTCGGGAGGCCCGCAGCGCGCCGTGCACGTCCGCCGACCACGTCGCGGCCTCGGCGTAGTACGCCTCGCGACCTCCCTCGCGAGGGCGGCCGGAGCGCGACGCCTCCCGGCGGCTGATCCGGTCTTCGGTCACGCTTCAGCCCCTCGACCGCGACGGGATCCCGCGCGCGCGTCACGCGGCTGCGTTCGACGGCGTGGTTCTTGGCCGAGGCGGGCCCCAAGGTCTGTTGTCGCCGAACGGCCGCCGGTCCCCGCCGGCGAGAACACGGTTCGACGATCGGAGCCCGCACCACCTACGGCTTCGTCGGACTCGGTACGCGTGAACAGCATCGCGTCGCGTCGTTCTTGCGCGGCGGCCGCGTAGGCGACCCGGGCGGCTCGCTCGGGCTGGGCGGCGTCGATGCTCGCCTGCGAGGTTGTATCCGCCCTCGCCGTTCGCGGCGCTGAGACCTGAGGCAGCTTGAACCGGGCCGCGATGATCCCCGTGGCGAACAGAAGGGCGAACGTGACGCCCGCAAACACGACGACCAGGATCAGAATCGCGAAAGCTACACCGGGCGAGTAGGCGCCTGAATCCCGCATGGCCTCCAGCTGCGCCAGGGACGGCTCCAGCAGGCCGAGGCTCAAGCTCAGCAGCAGCGTCACCGCCACAGGCGTGAAGGCGAAGCCCAAGCTCGCGCGCAGCCAGCCCTCGAAGAGCCCGCGGGTGGAGTCGAACAGCAGCATGGCGATGAACACAGGTCCCAGCGCCAGGAGTAGCGACAGCGCGATCTTGGAGGCCAAGAGAACACCCAGGCTCGAGAGCAGAAGGATCACGGCCGCGCCGAGGAGCAGAAGCGAGTCGAACCCCGACCTGGACAGAAGACCCGCGCCGGGAGCCAGGGCGGACGGCAGACCCGCGGCGCTCGGTGGGTTGACCGCGAGCGCTGCGGGCGCGCCGACCGCTGCGCCCGGCGCCAGGGCCCCCGGGGGGGAGGCGGGAGAGAAGGCGGTCAAGTCGTCGAAGGCGTGCTGCAGGCCTGCGAACACGTCGCCGTGGGCGCCTCCGCCACCGACGCTCAGGCTCCGGAGCAGAGCGTCGGCGACCTCCTGCGGCCCATCGAACAGGAGGCGATAGACAACGGCCTCGTAGGTCCCCCATTGGGTGGCGAACGCAACGATCGCCCCGATCTTCACGGCGGTGAGCGCCAGGTCGGACACGTTGAGCTGACCGCGACCCAAGAGCAGGCGGTAGCCGATCAACGCCACATAGACGGTCAGGAGCACCGTCAGCACGGACGAGAACCCACCGCCGCCCTCGAACAGGGCGCCGTAGCCGCTGCGCACCACCAGCTGCAGATGGCAGTCGGTCGACGACAACAGTCCCTCGACCAGCGGGTCGCCGGGAGCCGGGGCGGGGCAGGCGCCGGCCATCAGGACGCACGCCGCAAGAGATGCGGCAGCCAAACCGCCGGGTCCTCGCCGTACTCGGCGCGGAGCGCGTCCAGCCGCCGCACGCTGGACTCGCGGCCGGAGAGCACGGTCAGGAGGCCCGGCATCCCTGAGAGGTTCAGGCGGGCTACGACGCTGTCGGTTCCATGCTTCACCAAAAAGCAGCGAGCGGTGTCGGGCAGCGTGCGGACCAGCTGGAACTCGTGTTCGGTCAGGCCGAAGCCTTGGATGTAATCCTCGGCTTGCGCCTTGGGATTGACCATGAAGATCTGGGTGGCCGCCTGCTCGATGATGGCGGATGCGATGCGGCTCTGGAGCGCGTCGGCGGCGCTTTGGGTGGCGAAGCCGACGATGCCGTTGCGCTTGCGGATCGTCTTCTCCCAATCCTTGATTCGCGCCACGAACACGTCGTCGTCCAGAGCCTTCCAGCCCTCGTCGATAACGATGATGGTCGGAGCGCCGTCCAGTCGTTCCTCCACCCGGTGGAACAGGTACATCATCGCCGGCGTGCGGGCCGTGGGATCGTCCAGGATCTGGGTCAGGTCGAAGCCAAGGGTGCGCGCCTCGAGATCTAGCGCGTCACGGGCGCCGGCGGAGGCGACGTCGCCTCCGTTGTCGAAGAGCCACGCGTAGTCGCCGTCGGAGTGCCAGGGCGCTAGGCGCGCGGCCAGGTCGGCCGCGTGCGGACGGCGCGACCCGCGAAACAGCTCGGCGAAGTGGCGCAGGCGGCGGAGACGGGGAGGGTGGCCGAAGTTGGCGTCCACGTTGTCCGAGATGGTGGCGACATCTTCGGCTTCCAGCGGCGGCCCCGAGCCCGCGATCAACTTCGCGACCCAGTCCGCCAGGAAGCGGCGATTGGCGGGGGTGTCCTCGAGAAGGAGCGGGTTCAGACCGGACGGTGTTCCGGGCCGCAGCACATCGTAGCGGCCGCCGATGGCGCGGATGAAGATTTCCGCTCCCCGATCCTTGTCGAAATAGATGGTGCGCGGCGCGATCCGCTGCGCCTGGGCCAGCAGGAAGGCCAGAACCACCGTCTTCCCCGACCCAGAGGGTCCGATGACGGTGAAGTTCCCGAGATCGCCGTGATGGAAGTTGAAGTGGTAAGGTCCTGCGGAGGTGGTCTCAAGGACCGTGATCGCGTCGCCCCAGTGGTTGCCCTGCGGACTGCCGACGGGGAAGTTGTGGCAGCTGGCCAGCCCCGCGAAGTTGGACGAGGAGATGAGCGCACGTCGCGCGATATCCTTGAAGTTTCCAGGGAACTGAGCCCAGAAGGCGGGCTCCAGATTGACGTCCTCACGCACGGCGATGACGCCGAGTTCGGTGAAGGCCGACTGCACGTCCGAGGCGGCCTCGTTCAGGGTCTCCAGGGACTCCGCCTTGACCATGATCGACAGGTGGTGCTCGCCGAACGCCTGACGGCCGGCGGCGACGTCGTCCTTGGCGGTTACAAGATCGCGGCGGAGTGACAGGGCTTCGTCGTCGGCGGCACGCATGCGGCGGAGCGCCAGGTTCATGCGGTCGAGAGTGGGCTGCCGGTCCACGAAGCCGAAGCTCTCGGTCAGCGTCATCTCGTAGGGGAGCCGCAGAAGATCGTCGAGCATCCCAGGCGCGGTCTGGCCGGGGTAATCCTTCACGGACACCATGGCTCCGAATGTGGTCGCAAGGCCTGCGGCGGGTGCGAGCTCCAGCGCGTCGGCCCCGAAGCTGATGCGCCGATAGGGGAGGTAGAGCCCGAGGTCCGTCTTCGGCAGCCGCACTGGGCGCACCTCGCCGTTGTAGAGCAGGCTCAGGAACTCGAGCGGCTCGGAGCAGAGACCCTGCGGCGCCTCATAGACGGTCAGCAGCCGCGGGTCGTAAGGAGCCAGCGCCGACACCAGGCTGTCGCGCGCACCGTTGATGGCGGCGAGGTCGCGCGCGGCGTCGGCCTGCGCCTGGCGAACATCGGCGCCCCCCCGTCCACCGCGCAGAAGCTCCTCCAAGAGCCCCGTACGGCCTGCCAGCGGCCGGCGAACGACCGTCAGGAAGAGGTCGTTGACGTAGAGGCGGCGCGTGGACAACCGATCGCGCCAGGCTTCGGCCAGCGTGCGGCTGAAGGCGTCGGGACGATCAACCGACAGCACCG
>JASLDZ010000200.1 GCA_030151985.1 Caulobacteraceae bacterium
CCAGGACGTCGTTGGCGCCGATCTCCAGCGCCTTGATCGCGCGGGGCCGGTCGACCGCGTCGTAGACGGCCAGCACCGGCAGCTGGCGGGTGGACTCGTCGGAGCGCACCTGCCCGATCACCCGCAGCCCGTCGAAGGCCCGGGCGGCGATGTTGACGACCAGGAGGTCGGCGCGGGCCCGGGCGGCCAGGATCACCCGCTCGATGTCGGGCTCGATCACCGGACGATGCTCGACGCCGAGCTCGTCGGCGATGCGGCGCGCCTGCTGGGGATTGTCGTCGGCCACCACGATCCGGCCGCCCAGGCCGCCGAGGCGGGTGCTCACCCCCTCGATCACGCCGATGCGCCGGCCCGAGGCCTCGCGCTGGCGCAGCTCGTCGATCACGAGCTTCAGCCGGGTGAGCGAGCGGACGCGGGCGAACAGGGCGACGTCGTCGATGGGCTTGGTGATGAAGTCGTCGGCGCCCGCCTCCAGCCCCGTCAGGCGGTCGCGTCGGCCGTCGAGCGCGGTGACCATGATCACCGGGATGTGGCGGGTGGCCGGGTCGGCGCGCAGGCGGCGGCAGACCTCGAAGCCGTCCAGCCCCGGCATCATCACGTCCAGGAGGATGATGTCGGGCCGCGCCTCGACCGCCAGCTTCAGGGCCTCCGGCCCGTCCTTGGCGGTCGTGACCTCGTAGTATTCGGCCTGGAGCTTGGCCTCCAGCAGCCGGACGTTGGCCTCGATGTCGTCGACGACGAGGATGCGCGCGCTCATCAGCGATCCCCTAGTTCAGGAACTTGCGGACGGTCTCGAGAAAGTAAGCCACCGAGATGGGCTTGGAGATGTAGGCCTCGCAGCCGCCCTCGCGGATCCGCTCCTCGTCGCCCTTCATGGCGAAGGCGGTCACCGCGATCACGGGGATATGGCGCAGCTCGTCATCCTCCTTCAGCCACTTGGTAACCTCCAGGCCGCTGATCTCGGGGAGCTGGATGTCCATGAGGATGAGGTCGGGCCGGTGCTCGCGGGCGATGGTCAGGGCGGAGAGGCCTTCGCGCGTCTGCAGCGTCTCGTAGCCCTGGGCGTCGAGCAGGTCGTGGAAGAGCTTCATGTTGAGCTCGTTGTCCTCGACGATGAGCACGCGCTTCGCCATCATGAACCGGATCGGATACCTTGCGAGGAACGGCGGGCGGCGCGTCGTGTCGGCCGTGTTTCTACCGCCCACATCCTCAAGATTCGGTTGACCGGAGTTGATCACGTTGTGGCCACCCTGACGTCCGATCGCAGGCCGGATCCGGGCCCTGACCTTGGACCGTCTCCCGAGCCGGAAGACCTGCTGGCCGCCTGCGCGCATCTGCGCGCCCACGCGCCCACCCCGCTCGTCGTGGTCGACGTCGACGAGGTGCTGGCGCTGTTCATCCAGGGCTTCGACCGCTTCCTGCGCCGGCACGGCCACGAGCTGCGGGTGACCCGCTTCGCCCTGATCGACATCATCTATCCCCTGGGCGCCGAGGAGCCGGTGGACCGGATCGTCGGCAAGGGGCTGTTCGACGGTTTCTTCTCCGAAGGCTGCGGCGCGATCGACCCTTCGCCCGACGCGGCCGACTCGCTGGCCCGGCTGGCGAGGCAGGCGCAGGTGGTGGTGCTGACCAACGCCCCGCAGGCCTCGCGCAAGCTGCGGGGCGCGTGGCTGGTCGAGCACCGGCTGGACTATCCGATGGTCATCAACGCAGGCGGCAAGGGCCCGGCGGTGCGGGCTCTGGCGGAGGCCGCGGGCGGCAAGGCGGCGTTCGTGGACGACCTTCTGCCCAACCTGGACTCGGTGGCGGCCGAAGCGCCGCACGTCGCCACCTTCCAGATGGTCGCCGATCCGCGCCTGCGACCCTGGGCGCCGTCGCGTCCGGAGGCGCACACCCGCATCGACGAGTGGCCGGCCCTGGCCGACGCGATCGCGGCGGCGCTGGCGTAGGGCGCCGCACTTGCCACCTCCGTCGCTTCGGCCTGACGGCCTCGCGCCACCTCCCCCGCTGCGCAGGGAAGGAGAAGGTCGCCGCATCCTCTGCTCCCCTGCGGAGCGGGGGAGCTGGTCGGAGCGAAGCGACGGTCGGAGGGGGCAAGTGTCCCGATGATCACCCTCTGCCGCGACTGCGACGCGACCGGGGAGGCCGACGTGCGCCTGAGCCGCTGCGCCGCCTGCGGCTCGCCGCGGGTGCTGGCCCACGCCGAGCTCGACACGCTGTCCATCGCCCACCTGGACTGCGACGCCTTCTACGCCTCGGTTGAGAAGCGCGACCGGCCCGAGCTGCGCGACAGGCCGGTGATCGTGGGCGGCGGCGTGCGGGGCGTGGTGACCACCGCCTGCTACATCACCCGCACCTACGGCCCGCGCTCGGCGATGCCGATGTTCAAGGCGCTGAAGCTCTGCCCGGACGCGGTGGTGATCCGGCCGGACTTCGCCAAGTACACCTTCGAATCCAAGCGGATCATGGGCCTGATCCGCGAGCTGACGCCGCTGGTGCAGCCGCTCAGCCTGGACGAGGCGTGGATCGACCTGAACGGCACCCAGCGCCTGAACGGGGGGTCGGCGGCCTGGCAGCTCGTGCGGCTGCAGCGGCGGATCGAGCAGGAGACGGGCCTGAACGTTTCCATCGGCCTGGCGCCCAACAAGGTGCTGGCCAAGATCGCGTCGGACCTCGACAAGCCGCGCGGCTTTGCGGTGATCGGCGCGGCCGAGGCGCGGAGCTTCCTGGCCGACAAGCCGGTGCGCCTCCTGCCCGGCGTCGGTCCGGCCTTCGCGAAGAGCCTGGAGGCGCACGGCTTCACCCGCGTCGGCCAGCTGGCGGACGCCGACCCCAAGCGGCTGATCAAGGCGTTCGGCGCGGGCGGCCTGCGCCTGCACGACCTCGCCCACGGCCGCGACGCGCGCGCCGTCAACCCCGAGAGCGACCGCAAAGGCATCAGCGCGGAGACCACCTTCAACACCGACCTTCGCGCCGTCTCCGACCTCGAGGACCGGCTCTGGGCCTGCTGCGAGAAGGTGGGCTCCCGCGCCCGCGCCGCCGGCCTCGGCGGGCGTGTCGCCACGCTGAAGCTGAAGTCCGCCGACTTCCGCCTCGTCACCCGCCGCCGCACCCTGCCGGTGCCGACGCAGACCTCGCGCACCCTGTTCGCCGCCGCCCGCGAGATGCTGGCGCGGGAGGCGACCGGCGGTGCCTGGCGGCTGATCGGCGCGGGCCTCAGCGACCTGGAGGAGGCGCACGAGGCCGGCCCCGGCGACTTCTTCGGGCAGGGCGAGGCCAAGGCGCTGAAGGGCGAGCAGGCGATGGACGCGCTCCGCGCCCGGTTCGGCGCGGGCGCGGTGGTCTCCGGCCGCACGATGCGCGCCACCCGCTAGGTTGCGGGGGCGGGTGCGGCGAGGCGTAGCAGCGGCGCCGGCCGCGACGGGCGTATGCTGCCCGTCAGGAGGGCTTGTCATGCCCGCGTCCGTCTGGCCTCGCCGCGACATCCTGCTCGGAGCCCTGGCGCTCGGCGCCCCCGCCTATGCGCGACAGGCCGCAGCGCCCGCGCCCCCCGCGCCCGCCGAGCCCGCGCCGCTGACGCCCGAGGCGCTCGTCACCCTGGACCTCACCGAGGACGACGGCCGGCGCATGCGGGTGCAGGCCCGGGTGGACGGGCGGGGTCCCTTCCCCTTCCTGGTGGACACCGGCGCGGACCACAGCGTCGTCTCGCTGGAGCTCGCCCGGGCGCTCGAGCTGCCGATGGACGGTTTCGCCCGCGTGAACGGCATCGCCGGGTCGCAGGTGCAGCCGCGCGCGCGGGTGCGGCGGCTGGAGGTGGGCTCCTTCCACCTGGACGACGCCGCCCTGGCGCTCCTGCCGCGCGAGAACGTGGGCGCGCTGGGCATCGTGGGCCTGGATTGCCTGGTGGGCCAGAACGTCGGCATCGACTTCGTGCGGCGCAAGATGAGCGTCTCGAAGTCCCGCGGCTTCGCTGAGGATCCGGACTCGATCGTCGTGCGCGGCAAGGCGCGTTTCGGCCGGCTGATGCTGGTCGACAGCTCGATCAAGCGCACGCCGGTCTATGTCGTGCTGGACTCCGGCGCGCAGAACTCCATGGGCAACGAGGCGCTGCGGCAGCTCTTGAACGCGCGGCGGCGCTCGGGCCACGGCGTGCCGGACCGCGACCGCGCGGTGCAGCTGACGAGCGTGACCGGGCAGGTGGCCTGGGGCGACGTGGACGAGATGCCGGAGCTGACCCTCGGCCCCGTGACGCTGCACCGCGTGCCGATCATCTACGCCGACCTGCACACCTTCCGCATGTACAAGCTCCTGGACGAGCCCGCGATCCTGCTGGGCATGGACACGCTGCGGGTGTTCGCCAGGGTGGGCATCGACTTCGCCCGGCGCGACGTCAGCTTCCAGCTGCTCCGCGCCTGACGCCGCGGGGCGTTGAGCGGAGCGAGGCTTGGGTGTAGCGCTGCGGCATGCCCGACAAAGCCTTCCCCGACGCCTCCAGCGTCGCCGAACTCCTGGCCAACAACCGGCGCTGGGCCGCGGCCAAGACCGCCGCCGACCCCGGCTTCTTCAAGCGGCTCGTCGCCCAGCAGGCGCCGCCCTACCTGTGGATCGGCTGCTCCGACAGCCGCGTGCCCGCCAACGAGATCGTCGACCTCGATCCCGGCGAGCTGTTCGTGCACCGCAACGTCGCCAACCTCGCGCCGCCGCAGGACGCCAACTACCTCAGCGTGCTGCAGTTCGCGGTGCAAGCGCTGAAGGTGCGCCACATCCTGGTGGTCGGCCACTACGGCTGCGGGGGCGTGCTGGCGGCGCTGCGGGACAGCCGGCTCGGCCTGATCGACCACTGGCTTTCGCCCATCCGCGAGACCGCGCGCGTGCACGCCGACGAACTCGCCGCCCTGCCGGACGAGAAGGCGCGGCACGACCGGCTGGTGGAGCTCAACGTCCTGAAGCAGGTCGAGAACGTGAACCTGAACCCGTTCGTCCGCGACGCCCGCGACGCGGGGCATCCGCTCGACGTGCACGGCTGGTGCTATTCGCTGGAGAACGGGCTGGTCACCGACCTTCTGGCTTGAACCCTGAAGGGCCGGCGGGAAGGTTCGGCCGACGCGGAGCGCCGGCCTTCCCTAGAGATCGGCGCTTACGCCGAGCGCAGGTTGACGGCGCTTTCCTTGCCCGAGCGGCTGTCGCGCTCGAGGTCGTAGCCGACCGTCTGTCCTTCGTTGAGCGAACCCAGGTCCGAGCGCTCGACCGCCGAGATGTGGACGAAGACGTCCTTGGTGCCGTCCTCGGGCTGGATGAATCCGTAGCCCTTGGTCGCGTTGAACCACTTCACAGTGCCGTTGGCCATTTCAGCC
>JASLDZ010000213.1 GCA_030151985.1 Caulobacteraceae bacterium
GGTCTCCGACCTCGAGCCCGGCGCCCCCTACGGGTACCGCGCCGACGGCGCCTACGACCCTTCGCGAAATCTGTGGTTCGATCCCGACAAGCTGCTGGTCGATCCCCACGCCAGCCGCCTCGATCGCGCCTTCGCCTACGATCCCCGTCTCGCCGCCTGGCGAGGAGAGGGGGGAGACACCGCCGCGCTGGTCCCCAAGGCGATCCTCGAACCGCCCCCGGCGCCCGCCCCGCGCGAGCCGCCCCGCTTCACGCTCGGCGGGCTGATCTACGAGCTCAACGTCCGCGGCTTCACGATGCGCCACCCGGACGTGCCGGAGGCCGACCGAGGCACGATCCGCGCGCTCGCCCATCCCGCGGTGATCGCGCACCTGCGGCGGCTCCACGTCTCCGCCGTCGAGCTGATGCCGGTCGCCGCGTGGATCGACGAGCGGCACCTGCCGCCGCTGGGACTGCGCAACGCCTGGGGATACAACCCGGTCGTCTTTAAGGCGCTCGACCCGCGCCTCGCCTCCGGCGGGATCGCCGACCTCCGCTTCGCCGTGGACGCCCTGCACGCGGCCGGGATCGGCGTGATCCTGGATGTCGTCTTCAACCACACCGGCGAAAGCGACGCGCTCGGCCCCACCCTCAGCCTGCGTGGGCTCGACCCCGAGGCCTGCGCCACCACGGCCGATGGCGCGCTGATCAACGACACAGGCACGGGCAATACGCTCGCCTGCTGGAAGCCGCCGGTCCGCGCGCTGATCCTGGACGCCCTGCGCTGGTGGGTGGAGGCGGCGGGGCTGGACGGGTTCCGCTTCGACCTCGCGCCGGTGCTGGCCCGCGGACCGCAAGGCTTCGATCCCGCCGCCCCGATCTTCGCCGAGATCGCCGCCGACCCCATCCTTTCCGACCGCGTGATGATCGCCGAACCCTGGGACCCCGGCCCCGGCGGCTACCAGCTCGGCGCCTTTCCGTCCGGCTGGCTGGAGTGGAACGACCGCTACCGCGACGACGTGCGGCGTTTCTGGCGCGGCGACGGCGGGATGGGCGCGCTCGCCACCCGCATGACCGGCTCCTCCGACGTCTTCGCCCGCGAAGGCGCGCGGGTCACCCGCACGGTCAACTTCGTCGCCGCCCACGACGGCTTCACCCTCGCCGACACGACCGCCTACGCGCAGCGCCGCAACCACGCCAACGGCGAGGACAACCGCGACGGCCACGCGCACGAGGTGAGCTGGAACGGCGGTGAGGACGGCCGCCCCGCTCCCGGCGCCGTCCGCGCCCTCCTTGCGACCCTGTTCGCCTCGCGCGGCACGATCATGCTCGCCGCGGGGGACGAGTTCGGCCGCACGCAAGGCGGCAACAACAACGCCTACGCCCAGGACAATCCCACCACCTGGCTCGACTGGGAGGGGCGCGACCGCGCGCTGGAGGCCTTCACGGCCGACCTCGCCGCCCTTCGCGCCGCCCACCCGGTGCTCAGCGATCCCACCTTCCTGGAGGACGGCCCCACCGTGAGCTGGCTCGACCTCGATGGCCGTCCGCTCGACGCGCAAGGCTGGGAGCGACCGGATGCGCCAGGCTTCGAGCTCAGGCTGGCGACGCCCCGGGGTCCGGTCTCCATACGCGTCGACCGCGCGGCCGGCTCCTGCCGCGTCGAGTCCGCTCCGTCCTGAGACGCGCATGGGCGCCGCGGCGTCCAACGCGATGGGGATGGGGCGCGTGCGCCTCATCCTTGATGGACCGCGCCATCCGACCTGATATGCCAAAGAGAGCGCCAGGGCCGTGCGGGTCACGAGCCCCGCGCACCGACCGAGGTTTAAGCCAGGCTGGATCATGAGCGAAGAGAACGGTTCAGCATCGCCGGTCCGCACGGGCGTCCCCGGCCTGGACGACGTGCTCGGGGGCGGGCTGTCGCGGGGCGCGATCTTCCTGCTCGAGGGCGATCCCGGCACCGGCAAGACCACCGTCGCGCTCCGCTTCCTGCTGGAGGGTGCGGGGCGTGGCGAGCGCGGGCTCTACATCACGCTTTCCGAGACGGCCGACGAACTGCGGGGGGGTGCGGCCTCCCACGGCTGGGACGTCCCCGAGGCCGTGGAGGTCTTCGAACTCGTGCCGCCCGAAAGCCTGCTGGACGCCGATCAGCAGCAGAGCCTGCTCTACTCCTCCGATCTCGAGCTCGGTGAAACGACGAAGGCGATCTTCGAGCGCTTCGAGCGGGTGCGCCCCAGCCGGGTGGTGCTGGACAGCCTGTCCGAGATCCGGCTCCTGGCTCAGAGCTCGCTGCGCTACCGCCGCCAGGTGCTGGCGCTGAAGCACTACTTCGCCCGCCAGGGCGCGACGGTGCTGCTGCTGGACGACCTCACGTCCGACATCCACGACAAGACCGTCCACAGCGTCGCCCACGGCGTGATCCGGCTGGAGGAGCTGGCGCCCGCCTATGGGGCGGAGCGTCGCCGCATGCGCGTGGTGAAGTACCGCGGCCGCGCCTTCCGCGGCGGCTACCACGACATGGTCATCCGGGGGGGCGGGGTGCAGGTGTTCCCGCGCCTGGTCGCGTCCGAGCACCGCACCGGCTTCGACCGCACGCCGATCAGCAGCGGCAACCCGAGGCTCGACGGGCTGCTGGGCGGCGGGATCGACCAGGGGTCCAGCGCCCTGATCCTGGGACCCGCGGGCACCGGCAAGAGCACCTTCGCGCTGCAGTTCGTCGTCGCGGCGATGCGGCGGGGCGAGAACGCCGCCCTGTTCGTCTTCGAGGAGGAGCTCGGGCTCCTCTTCAAGCGGACTGAATCCCTGGGCTTCGATCTGGAGCGCTGGCGCGACGAAGGGCGTCTCCAGGTCGAGCAGATCGACGCGGCGGAACTCTCGCCGGGCGAGTTCGCTCATAGGGTCAGGGCGCGGGTGGACGCCATGAACGCCAAGACGGTCGTCATCGACAGCGTCAACGGCTACCAGGCCGCGATGCCGGACGAGAACGCGCTCGTCCTGCACATGCACGAGCTGCTGCAGTACCTGAACCGGCAGGGCGCCACGACCTTCCTGACGGTCGCGCAGCACGGACTGGTGGGAGAGATGCAGTCGCCGGTCGACGTCACCTACCTCGCCGACACGGTGATCCTGCTGCGCTACTTCGAAGCGCTGGGGCGCGTGCGGCGGGCGGTGTCGGTCATCAAGAAGCGCACCGGCATCCATGAAGACACGCTGCGCGAGTACCAGATCGGGAAGGGCGGCCTGACGCTCGGAGAGCCGCTGAGCGCCTTCCAGGGCGTGCTGCGGGGCGTGCCCGTCCTCGCCCGCGGCGCGCATGCCGGAGGCGGTGCGGCTGACGACCTGCTTCCCGTGACGGGAGGATGAACGCATCCGGGCCGGCGGCGACGACCGGGCTGATCCTGGCGCCGCATGGGCGGGACGGCGCCATCGCCCAGGGCTTGCTGCAGGAGGCGGGCGCGCGGTCCCGCCTCTGCCTGGGCGTGGCGGAGCTGGCGTCGGCGCTGAGCGACTCGACCGACTTCGTGCTCGTGACCGAGGAGGCTCTGCGCGGCGCCGATCTGCGCGACTGGGCCGAGTGGGTTCGCGCCCAGCCGAGCTGGTCGGACCTGCCCTTCATAATCCTGACGCAACGGGCCGGCGGCCCCGAGCGCAACCCGGCCGCCGCGCGCCTGTCCGACGTGCTGGGCAACGTCAGCTTCCTCGAGCGGCCCTTCCATCCCACCACCCTGGTCAGCCTGGTGCGGACGGCGGTGAG
>JASLDZ010000249.1 GCA_030151985.1 Caulobacteraceae bacterium
GCCCGACGCGGTAGCTCGCCGCCTGGATGCGCGCGTCGAGCGGCCGCCGGGTCGCCGCCTCGACCGCGTAGAACACGAGGTGCCCGCCGTCCAGCACCGGCACGGGCATGAGGTTCATGAAGCCCAGCCCCACCGACAGCACCGCCGCCAGCCCCAGGAGGTTCACGGTCACCGCCAGCGCCTTGTAGGCGAGCGGCGCGTCGCCCTGCGTCGAGGCCTTGGCCAACGCGTCCGACATGCGCGCCATGCTGACTGGGCCGGAGAGCTGGTCGCCCGACTCGCGCCCCTGGAAGATGCGGCCGATGTAGACGACCGTGCTCTCGACGATCTTGCTGGTCTTCTTCACCCCGCCGACCGCCGCCTGCAGGGGCGAGTACTGGCGGCGGTACATGTCCTTGGGGTCGGTGGAGGCGCCGATGCCGATGCGGCCCACCTGCACCACCCGGCCGGTGAGCGGGTCCTTGAACGGCCCGCGCTCGGGGGTGAGCGTCACCTCGCGCGGCGTTCCGGCGCGGGAGAGCTGGAGGCGCAGCGGCGCGCCGGCGCTCAGCTGCACGGTCTGGGCGAGGTCGGTGAAGTCGTCCACGGCGCGGCCGTTCACGGCGGTGACCACGTCGCCCGGCAGCACGCCCGCCCGCGCCGCGACGCCGCCCGGCTGCACCACCGCGATCCGGGGCTTCACCACGTCCGAGCCGAAGCCCATCAGGATGCCGCTGAACAGCACGATGGCGAGGATGAAGTTGGCCACGGGGCCGCCCGCCACCACCAGCGCCCGCTGCCAGATGGGGCGGAAGTGGAAGTAGCGCTTCACGCTCGCCTCGCCCTCCATGGCCACGATCTGGCTGCGCAGGTCGGCCAGGTCGTCCCCGTCCGGCACGCTGGAGCTGGCGTCGCCGTCGCCGCGGAAGCGCACGTAGCCGCCGAGCGGGATCCAGCCGATCCGCCACTCCACGCCCGAGCGGTCCTTCCAACTCGCGATCGCCTTGCCGAAGCCGATGGAGAAGCGGTCCACCGCGATGCCGAAGGCCCGCGCGGTCAGGAAGTGGCCCAGCTCGTGGATGGTGACGACCAGCGTCAGCACCAGGAGGAACGGCACGATCGCCGAGACGATCGACGGCAGGATGGCGCCCATGCGGAGCCCCCGCCCTAGCGCCGCGCCGCCCGGCGGGCGACGGCTTCGTCGGCCACGGCGCGGGCGCTGCGATCGACGGTCAGGGCCGCCTCGACCGCGTCTTCGTGGTCGCCCTCAAGTTCCGCGCCGCCGTTCATGCGTTCCAGCGTCTCCGACACGATTGAGGCGATGTCGAGGAAGCCGATGGAACCTGCAAGAAACGCGGCCACCCCGCGCTCATTCGCCGCGTTCAACGCGGCGGGCGCCCAGGCCCCCTCGCGCAGGGCAGTGCGCGCCAGCTTCAGCGCCGGGAAGCGGTCGAGATCGGGTTCCTCGAACGACAGGGTGGCGATCTTCGGCAGGTCCAGCTTCTCGGCCTCCCACGCCACCCGCTCTGGCCAGGCGAAGGCCACCGAGATCGGGCTCTTCATGTCGGGCGGGCCGAGCTGGGCCAGGGTGGAGCCGTCGGCGTACTCCAGGAGGCTGTGCACCACCGACTGCGGGTGCACCACCACCTCGACCTGCGGCTCGGGCAGGTCGAACAGGTAGCTGGCCTCGATCATCTCCAGCCCCTTGTTCATCATCGAGGCCGAATCGACGCTGATCTTGGCGCCCATGCTCCAGTTGGGGTGGGCCACCGCCTGCGCCGGGGTGGCGGCCTCCATCGCCGCCTTCGACCAGGTGCGGAACGGGCCGCCGGACGCCGTGAGGATCAGCCGCGCGATCCGCGCCCGCGCCTCGGGCGCCAGCACCTGGAAGATGGCGGAGTGCTCGGAATCGACCGGGATCACCTCGCCGCCCGCCTCGCGCGCGATGGCCAGGAGCGCGGGGCCCGCGCAGACGATGCTCTCCTTGTTGGCGAGCGCCACGGTGGCGCCGGTGCGCGCGGCCGCCAGCGTCGGGGCCAGCCCCGCCACGCCCACGATGGCGGCCATCACCCAGTCGGCCTTCACGCCCGCGGCCGCCTCGATCACCGCGGCGTCGCCGCCCGCGACCTTCAGGCCGGATCCCGAGAGCCGCTCGCGCAGCTCCGGCAGGCAGGTCTCGTCGGCGACGACGGTCAGGTCGGGGCGCCAGCGCCGCGCCTGCTCGGCCAGCTTCTCGACGTTGCGGCCGGCCGCCAGCGCGGCGACGCGCACCTGCGCCTCGCCCGACCGCTCCAGCTGGTCCAGGAGGTCGAGCGTGGAGACGCCGATGGAGCCGGTGGAGCCCAGCACGCTGACGCGGCGCGAGCGCATCAGCCGATCCCCGTCGCCCGGGCGAGGAACCGCATCGCCGCCATCGCCAGCACCGCGAACATCAATCCGTCCACCCGGTCCAACAGACCTCCGTGCCCGGGAATGAGGTCTCCCGAGTCCTTCACGCCGAAGCGACGCTTGAGCATCGACTCCAGCAGGTCGCCGCCCATGGTGGCGAGCCCGCCGAGGAAACCCGCGGCCGCCAGGAAGACGGGAGGCTTAGCCTCGCCATGCGACGGTGGCCAGAGCAGCGCCCCCGCCGCCACCGCCACGACGGTCGCCGCGACCAGACCTGTGACAAATCCGGCCCAGGTCTT
>JASLDZ010000314.1 GCA_030151985.1 Caulobacteraceae bacterium
CTGGCGCTGGTCAGCCAGCAGCGCGCCGACGCCGCCATCAAGGGAGGCCACTTCGACCGAAGCCTTGTGCCCGTGCACCACGAGGACGGGCGGCTCGCGCTCGACAAGGAGGAGTTCCCCCGCCCGCAGACTACCGCCGAAGGGTTGGCGGGGCTGAAGGCGTCGTTCGCCGCCGTCGCCAACGTGCCGATCGACGAGGAGGGCACGACCTACGGCGGGCTGATCAACGCGGTCTATCCGGACCTGAAGATCGAGCACATCCACCACGCGGGCAACTCGTCAGGCGTCGTCGACGGGGCCGCCGCGGTGCTGCTTGCCTCGCCCGACTACGCGAAGAAGCACGGGCTGAAGCCCCGCGCCCGGGTGGTCGCCATGGCCAACGTCGGCGACAGCCCGACGCTGATGCTCAACGCCCCCGTCCCCGCCGCCCGCAAGGTGCTGGAGAAGGCGGGCCTCACCATCGACGACATCGACCTGTTCGAGATCAACGAGGCGTTCGCCGTCGTCGCCGAAAAGTTCATCCGCGACCTCAAGCTCGACCGCGACAAGGTCAACGTGAACGGCGGCGCGATGGCGCTGGGCCACCCGATCGGCGCCACCGGCTCGATCCTGATCGGCACCATGCTCGACGAGCTGGAACGCCGCGACCTCAAGCGCGGGCTCGTGACCATGTGCGCCGCCGGAGGCATGGCGCCCGCCATCATTATCGAGCGCGTCTGACCGGGCGGGAGCGCGCGCCATGCACCCCGTCGCCCACGCCGCCTCGACGCCCGACAAGGCGGCCTACGTCATGGCCGGCTCGGGCGAGACCGTCACTTACCGGCAGCTGGATGAACGGGCGAACCAGGGCGCGCACCTGCTGCGCTCGCTCGGCCTGAAGCGCGGCGACGGCGTGGCGCTCTTCATGGACAACTCGCCCCGCTACTTCGAGGTGGTCTGGGCGGCCGAGCGTACGGGCGTCTACCTGACCTGCATATCCTCCAAGCTGTCGGCGGCGGAGGTCGAGTACATCGTGCGCGACGGCGACTGCCGGGTGCTGGTCGCGTCCAAGGGCGTGGAGGAGACGGCGCTCCAGGCGGCCGAGCTCTTGCCCGAAGCGCGCCTGTTCATGTGCGACGGGACGGCGGGCGGCTACGCCAGCTTCGAGGACGCGCGCGCCGCCTTCGCCATCACGCCCATCGCGGACCCCGAGCCCGGCGGGATCATGCTCTATTCCTCGGGCACGACGGGTCGGCCGAAGGGGGTGAAGCACGCGCTGCACGAGGGCGAGCTGGGCACGAACCCCAGCCCGCTGATGGGGCTGGGCATGGCGCTCTACGGCTTCACGCCGGACATGGTCTACCTGTCGCCCGCCCCGCTCTACCACGCCGCGCCCCTGCGCTGGACGATGGCGGTGCAGCACCTGGGCGGCACGGTGGTCGTGATGGAGCGCTTCGACCCCGAGCTCGCGCTCAAGTACGTCGAGCAGTACCGCGTGACCCACGCCCAGTGGGTGCCGACCCACTTCGTGCGGATGCTGAAGCTGCCGCAGGAGACACGCGCGCGCTATGACGCCTCCTCGCTGCAGGCCGTCTGGCACGCCGCCGCGCCCTGCCCCATCCCGGTCAAGGAGCAGATGATCGCCTGGTGGGGGCCGATCGTGCACGAGTACTACGCGGGCACGGAGGGCAACGGCTTCTGCGCCATCAGCGCCGCCGAGTGGCTGGAGCACAAAGGCTCCGTCGGCCGCTGCCTCACCGCCGAGGTGAAGATCCTGGACGAGGCGGGCGAGGTCGTTCCGCCGCGGACGGATGGCGCGGTCTACTTCAGCGGCGGGACCGCCTTCGAGTACCACAACGACCCCGCCAAGACCGCCGAGAGCCACAACGCCCACGGCTGGTCCACGCTGGGCGACGTGGGCTGGCTTGACGAGGAGGGCTATCTCTACCTGACCGACCGCAAGAGCTTCATGATCATCTCCGGCGGGGTGAACATCTATCCGGCCGAGATCGAGAACCTGCTCGTCACCCACCCCAAGGTCGCCGACGTCGCCGTCTTCGGCGGCCCTCACGAGGAGATGGGCGAGGAGGTGGTGGCGGTGGTCCAGCCGCTCGACTGGACGGACGCCGGTGACGCCCTGGCCGCCGAACTGACCGCCTTCGCGCGCGAGAACCTCAGCCACGTGAAGACGCCGCGACGGATCGACTTCATGGCCGAACTGCCCCGCCACGCCACGGGCAAGCTCTACAAGCGCGTGCTGCGCGACGCCTACTGGGGCAAGGCCGCGAAGGCCTGAGTTTAGGAGGCGGAGCCGAGGCGGCGGCTGGCTGGGGAACTAGGACTCGAACCTAGAATGACGGTACCAAAAACCGCAGTGTTACCATTACACCATTCCCCAGCGCGGCCCCACTCAAGGTCGGGCGGCGCCGGCGACGGAACCGCGGAGGGCCCGTGCGCGAGGCGGTGCAGATAGCGCAAGCCCCTACCCCTTGCAACCGGCCCCGCGGCCGTCGGACGCGAGGCTTGCGCGCCGCCCCGAACCGCCTATAAGCCCGGCCTCCACGTCGGAGTGTGGCTCAGTCTGGTAGAGCACCGCGTTCGGGACGCGGGGGTCGCAGGTTCGAATCCTGCCACTCCGACCACTTCCTCTCCCGCCCGTTCCTGATCGCTGCGATCCGTTCGCCGGAAGGCGTTTGTGCGACGCGGGGCGTCTCGCTACCGTGCGCGCCGCGCGCCTCCCGCTCAGGGCAAGCGCGGGCGATGGGCGAGGGTGATGAAGCAGTTCCTGATCGTGCTGGCGGGCGTCTTCGCCGGCCTCCTGCTGTTCTTCGTCGGCCTACCCTTCGTCCTGATCGTCGCGGCGGCGTCCTCCGCGAGGCCCGCCGCGACGCCCTCGGCCGCGGTGCTGTCGCTCGACCTGCGCCAGAGCCTGACCGACCAGGATTCCAGCAACCCCTTCGCCGGCCTGACCAACGGGCGGCGGCTGTCGGTGATGTCGATCACCTCGACCCTGAAGCGCGCGGCGACCGACGACCGGGTCAAGGGGCTCCTGATCCGCCTGCCCGAAGGCGGGATCGCGCCCGCCGCCGCCGACGAGATCCGCGTGGCGCTGAAGGACTTCCGCGCCTCCGGCAAGCCGGTGATCGCGCACAGCCAGGGCATCTACCCGTCCGGCATGCCGGTCTCGAGCTACATGCTGGGCGCGGCGTCGGGCGCGTTCTGGATGCAGCCGGGCGCCTCGCTGCAGGCGGTGGGCGCGGCCGCCAGCGACCTCTTCTTCAAGCGCGCCTTCGACAAGTACGGGATCACCGCCGACTACCAGCAGCGCTACGAGTACAAGAACGCGGTCAACCCGTTCCTGCAGAGCGACTACACCCCGGCGCACCGGGAGTCGGAGCTCGGCTACATAGGCTCGATCTACGCCGCCGAGACCGCCCAGGCGGCGGCGGACCGCGGGCAAGACCCCGCGGCGCTGCGTGCGGCGCTCGAAGGCGGGCCCTACATCGCCGAGGACGCGCTGGCCAAGCGCCTGATCGACCATGTCGGGCAGGAAGCCAACGCCGAAGCCGCGCTCCGCCAGAAGGCGGACGGCGCGGCGCTCCTGGACTTCGCCGCCTACCGCAACACCGAGCCGACGGCCGTCGCCGCGTCCGGCCCCGCCGTGGCGGTGATCGCGGCGGAAGGGGCGATCGAGACCGGCGCCTCGAACAACGAGGGCTTCCAGTCCTCCAGCGGCATCTACTCCGACGACGTCGCCAAGGCCTTCGCCTCCGCCATCGCCGACAGTTCGGTCAAGGCCATCGTGTTCCGCGTCTCCTCGCCCGGAGGATCGGACACCGCGTCCGAGCAGATCCTGAACGGCGTGCGCGCGGCCAAGGCGGCGGGCAAGCCGGTGGTCGTCAGCATGGGCACCTACGCGGCCTCGGGCGGCTACTGGATCTCCAGCGAGGCCAGCGAGATCGTGGCGCAGCCGACCACGCTGACCGGCTCCATCGGCGTGTTCGGCGGCAAGTTCGTGGTGGGCCCCGCGCTCGCCCGCTTCGGGATCGAT
>JASLDZ010000402.1 GCA_030151985.1 Caulobacteraceae bacterium
CATCATTCGCCTGCTGATCATCCCCGCCTGCGTGGTGATCCCCGGCATCGTCTCCTACAAGCTGTTCGGACACCTGGGAGACGCGGCCTACGGCAAGATCGTCTGGCACGTGCTGCCGCCGTGGATGTCGGGGCTGTTCGCGGCGGGCATCGCCTCGGCGATCCTGGCCCACTTCGCCTCAACGCTGAACTCGTCCTCGACCCTCTACGTCTGCGACCTGCACGAGAAGTACGTGAACCCCCAGCCCAACGTGGCGCGGCTCAACCTCGTCACCTGCGTCTTCTTCGTGGTGAGCGCCATCGCGTTGGTGCCGATCTACGATGGGGCCGACAGCATCATCAACCTGGTGCAGAAGCTGAACGGGCTGACGAGCATGCCCGTGCTGTCGGTCTTCATCGTCTGCCTGCTGTTCCGTAACGTGGACCCGCGTGCGGCGATCGGCGGGCTGGTGTTCGGGGTCGCGATCTACGCCTTCTTCAGCTTCGTCTGGGCGCCGCTGCACTACATCCACATGATGCTGATCACCCTGTGGCTGAGCGTGGGCTTTGCGCTCTTGGTCAACCGCATCGTCTTCGGCCGCAGGGCGGTATTCACGCTCGGCAGGGCCGCGGTCGCGCCCGCCGCCGCCGCGGCCCCGTCCGCCTGACGCCATGAACCGGGGGGAGGAGCGCAGCGTCACCTACGGCCTCGTGCGCCGGCTCGGCCGCGAGATCGTCACCGGCGTCTACAACGCCGACAACCCGTTCCCGATCGAGGCGGAGCTCTGCAAGCGGTTCGGCGCCAGCCGCAGCGTGCTGCGCGAGGCGGTGAAGATGCTCACCACCAAGGGCCTGCTCGACGCCCGCCCCCGCCAAGGCACCTGGGTGCGGCCGGAGAGCGACTGGAACCTGCTCGACCCCGACGTGATCGGCTGGCTGATGGAGCGCAAGTTCTCGCTGGCGCTCCTGATCGAGTTCAACCAGGTGCGGCTGGCCATCGAGCCCATGGCCGCCGTGCTCGCCACCCGCTGCGCCGACGCCGCGGCCAAGGCCGACATCGCCCGCGCGCTGGAGCGTATGAAGGCGGCGGAGCGGGGCGAGGACGACATCCTGGCTTCGGACATCGCCTTCCATGTCGCCATCCTGCACGCCACCGGCAACCGCTTCTACCGCCAGCTCGACGACCTGATCGACGCGGCGCTGCGCACCTCGATCCAGCTCACAAACCGGCGCAAGGGCGTGCGCTTCGCCAGCGTCGCGGACCACGCCCGGGTGGCCGACGCCATCTTCGAGGGCCGGGCGCAGGACGCGGGCGACGCCATGCGCGACCTTATCGCCGAGGCGCTCTCCCTGATCGAGACGCACCGGGTGCAGGGCGACGACGGCTGCGACGTGCAGAAAATCTGACGTCTCCCCTTGGAACCTCCGGTTGCCGGAGGGAGCTTCGCCGCTAGGGTTGGCGGAGACCCTGGGGAAAGTCATGTCCACGCCCGTCCGCATCGACCGTCGCCGCCTGGGCGCCCTGGTAGGAGGCGTGGCCTTCGCCGCCGCGACCGGAGGCGCAGCCCGTGCGCAGGGCGGTCCGGTCAAGCTCCTGAACGTGAGCTACGACCCGACGCGGGAGCTCTACAAGACGATCAACCCTCTCTTCGCCGCCGCCTGGAAGAGGAAGACCGGACAGGACGTCTCCATCGACCAGAGCCACGGCGGCTCCGGCAAGCAGGCCCGGTCGGTGATCGACGGGCTGGAGGCCGACGTGGTCACGCTGGCGCTCGCCTACGACATCGATTCCATAGCGGAGAAGGCGAAGCTCCTGCCCGCCGACTGGCGCAAGCGGCTGCCGAACGGCTCCACGCCGTACCAGTCCACGATCGTGTTCCTGGTGCGCAAGGGCAACCCGAAGAAGATCAAGGGCTGGGCCGACCTCGTGAGGCCGGGCGTCGGCGTCATCGCCTCCAACCCGAAGACCTCGGGCGGCGCGCGCTGGGCCTACCTCGCGGCTTACGGTCAGGCGCAGCGGGCGGGCGGCTCGCCGGCCAAGGGCGAAGCCTACGTGACCGCGCTCTACAGGAACGTGCCGGTGCTCGACAGCGGAGCGCGGGGTTCCACCGTCACCTTCGCGCAGCGCGGCCTTGGCGACGTGCTGCTCAGCTGGGAGAACGAGGCGCACCTGGCGCTGGCCGAGTTCGGGGCGGACAAGTTCGAGATCGTGGCGCCGTCCACCTCCATCCGCTGCGACCCGCCGGTGGCGCTGGTCGACAAGGTGGTGGACAAGCACAAGACGCGCGCGGTGGCGCAAGCCTACCTGGAGTTCCTCTACACGCCCGAGGCGCAGGACGTGATCGGCCGCAACTTCTACCGCCCCACCACGCCCGCCGCGATCCGCAAGTACGGCGCCGCCTTCCCCAAGATCGCGCTGTTCAACATCGACGACACCTTCGGCGGCTGGACCAAGGCGCAGGCGACGCACTTCGCCGACGGCGGGGTGTTCGACCGCATCTACAAGCCGGCGTGACGGCGGCCGCCCTCCCACGTCCGCGGACGCGCGGCCGCCGGGCGCGGGGAGGAGCGATCCCGGGGTTCGGCCCGGCGCTGGGGATCACGCTCGGCTACGTCGGGCTGATCGTGCTGATCCCGCTCGCGGCGCTCGCGCTGCGGCCATGGGAGCACGGAGCAGGCTTCGCCTTCCGCACGGTGCTGGACCCCCGCGTCACCGCCGCCCTGCGCTTGAGCTTCGGCGCGGCGGCGGCGGCGGCGGCGCTGAACGTGGCGGCGGGCCTGCTCGTGGCCTGGGCCCTGGCGCGCTACGACTTCCCCGGACGGCGGCTGGCGGACATGCTCGTCGACCTGCCGTTCGCGCTCCCCACCTCGGTGGCCGGCATCGCCTTGAGCGCCATCTATGCGCCGAACGGCTGGTTCGGGTCGCTGCTCGCGCCCCTGGGGATCAAGATCGCCTACACGCCTCTCGGCGTCTGGGTGGCGATGGTCTTCGTCGGCCTGCCGTTCGTGGTGCGCTCGGTGCAGCCGGTGCTGGAGGACCTCGACCGCGAGGTGGAGGAGGCGGCGACCACGCTGGGCGCGGGGCCGCTGCGGCGCGCGGCGTGGGTGATCGTCCCGGCGCTCGCGCCCGCTATCGTCTCCGGCTTCGCGCTCGCCTTCGCGCGGGCGGTGGGCGAGTACGGTTCGGTGATCTTCATCGCCGGCAACATGCCGTTCAGGAGCGAGATCGCGCCGCTGGTGATCGTCACCAAGCTGGAGCAGTTCGACTACGCCGGCGCGGCGGGCGTGGGGCTGGCGATGCTGGTGGCGTCGTTCGCGGCGCTCCTGGTCATCAACCTCGTGCAGCTGCGCGCCGCGCGGAAGGGGCTGACGACGGGCGGCCTGCACGGCGAGGCGCTGCGGCGGCGTCTCACGCCCGGAGCCTGGGGCGTGGTGCTGGGCGCCGTGGCCTGGCTGGCGGTCGTGATCGCGACCCCCCTTGCCGCCGTCTTCACCGAGGCGCTGCGCCGGGGCGTCGCGCCGGCGCTGGAGGCGCTGAGGGACCCGGACGCGATCAGCTCCATCAAGCTCACCCTCCTGGTGGCGGCGATCGCCGTGCCGCTCAACACGGTGTTCGGCCTCGCCGCATCCTGGACAATCGCCAAGTTCCGCTTTCCCGGCCGAGGCCTGCTGCTGACGATCGTGGACCTGCCGTTCTCCGTGTCGCCGGTGATCTCGGGGCTGGTGTTCGTGCTCCTGTTCGGGGCGAACGGCTGGTTCGGCGGCTGGCTGCAGGCGCACGACGTGAAGATCGTCTTCGCGCTGCCGGGGCTGGTGCTGGCGACCGTGTTCGTCACCCTGCCGTTCGTCGCCCGCGAGCTGATCCCCCTGATGCAGGCGCAGGGGACCGACGAGGAAGCCGCCGCCACGACGCTGGGCGCCCGCCCGCTCACCGTCTTCCTGCGCGTGACCCTGCCGAACATCCGCTGGGCGCTGCTCACCGGGGTGCTGCTGTGCACCGCCCGAGCGATGGGCGAATTCGGAGCGGTCTCGGTGGTCTCCGGCCACATCCGCGGCCGCACCAATACGCTGCCGCTGCACATCGAGGTGCTGTACAACGACTACCAGATGGTCGGCGCCTTCGCCTGCGCGGCGCTGCTCGCGCTGCTGGCGCTCGTGACTCTGGTGGCGAAGGCGGCGA
>JASLDZ010000435.1 GCA_030151985.1 Caulobacteraceae bacterium
CCGCCGCCTCCGCCATCACCGCGCCCACGCCCGCGCCGACGCCGATCGCCAGCACCCAGTAGCCGAGCCTCACGGGCAGGCCGACCTGCCCGGTCCCGAACGCCCCCGAGAGCGCCAGGAACGCCGCCACGCCGAGCGCGATCGCCACCGCCCGCAGGCGGCTCGGCGTCGCCGCCGCTCGCGAAGCGTGGACGGCGGCCGCCTGCGGCTCGCGAAGGATGTGCGTCTCTTGGCGCATCGGCGCGGGCGGGCTCCGGCGGAACGGGGCAGGGAAGGGGCGTCGGCGACGCGGAGGGTCGCGCCGCCGGCGGGAGATCAGGTTCCATGACCGACAGCGCCGCCGCAACCCGCCCGCTGATCACGCGGCGCTATGTGGCGACCCGCGCATTGGCCGTCGCCGCGGTGATCGGCGCGGCCGCCGCCTGGCCGCTGCTGCACGGCGGGAGCCTGCCGGCGGTCCATCTGCCGCCGTTCCGCCTGCACGCCCCGCGGCTCGAGCTCCTGGCCGCCGCGCCCGCGGTGATCCGGCTGCACATCGCCGCCGCCCTGACCGCCTTCCTGGTCGGCGCGGTGCTGCTGGCCGGGGTGAAGGGCACGCAGCTGCACAAGACGCTGGGCTGGGTGTGGGTGGCGGCGATGCTGACGACGGCGCTGGGCTCCTTCTTCATCCGCACGATCAACCCCGGCCACTGGAGCTTCATCCACTTCCTGTCCGGCTGGGTCTCCGTGGCGACGCCCATGGCGGTGGTGGCGATCCGGCGGAAGAACGTGCGGCTGCATCGCCGGCTGATGACGGGGCTGTTCGTCGGCGGGCTCGTGATCGCGGGCGCCTTCACCTTCGTGCCCGGACGGCTGATGTGGGCGGTGTTCTTCGGCTGAGGCGATCCGGCGGCGGCGCGGTTGCGGAAGCGGGGGAGGGGCCTCTATAGCCAGCGGCGTCCCTCCCGAGCCTCCGCAGGTCCGCCATGAACATCCACGAGCACCAGGCCAAGGCCGTCCTCAAGGACTTCGGCGTCCCCGTCTCGCGGGGCGTGGCGGTGTTCACGCCGGAGGAGGCGAAGAAGGCGGCCGAGGAGCTGGGCTCGCCCCTCTTCGTGGTGAAGAGCCAGATCCACGCCGGGGGCCGCGGCAAGGGCCGCTTCGAGGGCCTGGGCCCCGACGCCAAGGGCGGCGTGCGGCTGGCCAAGTCGGCCGACGAGGTCTTCACCAACGCCAGCGAGATGCTCGGCCGAGTGCTGGTGACGCACCAGACCGGGCCCAAGGGCAAGCAGGTGAACCGCCTCTACATCGAGGAGGCGTCGGACATCGCCAAGGAGCTCTACCTATCGCTCCTGGTCGACCGCGAGACCTCGCGCGTGGCCGTGGTCGCCTCCACCGAGGGCGGCATGGACATCGAGGAGGTGGCGCACTCCACCCCTGAGAAGATCCACACCATTCAGATCGACCCGGCCACCGGCGTCATGCCCCACCACGGCCGCGCGCTGGCCAAGGCGCTGAACCTCTCCGGAGTGCACGCCAAGGAGGGCGCCAAGCTCCTGTCGCAGCTCTACAAGGCGTTCGTCGACAAGGACATGTCTATGCTGGAGATCAACCCGCTGATCGTCACGAAGGAGGACGACGGCGGCCACCTGCGGGTGCTGGACGCCAAGCTCTCCTTCGACGGCAACGCGCTCTACCGCCACGACGACATCATGGCGCTGCGCGACACCACCGAGGAGGACGAGAAGGAGATCGAGGCCTCCAAGCACGGCCTGGCCTACATCGCGCTCGACGGCACCATCGGCTGCATGGTCAACGGCGCGGGCCTGGCCATGGCGACCATGGACATCATCAAGCTCTACGGCGCCGAGCCCGCCAACTTCCTCGACGTGGGCGGAGGCGCAGGCAAGGAGAAGGTGACGGCCGCCTTCAAGATCATCACCGCCGATCCGGCCGTGAAGGGCATCCTGGTGAACATCTTCGGCGGCATCATGCGCTGCGACATCATCGCCGAGGGCGTGATCGCCGCGGTGAAGGAGGTCGGGCTGAAGGTGCCGCTGGTGGTGCGCCTGGAGGGCACCAACGTCGACCAGGGCAAGGCCATCCTGAACAACTCGGGCCTGGCGGTGATCGCCGCCAACGACCTGGCCGACGCGGCCGAGAAGATCGTCAAGGCGGTGAAGGAGGCGGCGTGATGCTGGCTGCGCTCGCGCTCGCCGCGGCGCTGTCCGGCCAGGCGGCCGCCCCCGCCCCCGCCGCTGCAGTCGGCCCCGACCTGTTCCCCGACTGGCGTACGCTCTGCGTCCAGCACCGGGGCGACCTGAAGGCGCCGATCGCGCAGGCGGACGGGCTGGGCTGGCAGGTCGCGCCGCCCGAGATGATGAAGGCGCTCCCGGCCACGCTTCAGGACGCGCAGGGCCGCTACATGCTGGACGGGTCAGGCGTGGAATTCGTGCTGACCGGCCAGGGGAGCTTCCCCATCGAGGGTCGCGACGTGAAGGCGGCGGTCTGCATGGTCGGCGCGCGGCCGGCCGACGCCACCGCGCTCACGATCAAGGCCGGCGCCTTGGCCGGCGTGCCCGCCAGCCGCGCGGGGGGCGACCAGACCGTCTTTGCCTTCAGCGAGGGCGCCCAGCATACCGCGCTGAAGGTGCAGGACGACGCGGCCGTGCTCGCCGCCGTCAGGGCCGGGACGGCGACCGTGGTGCTCGTGCAAGCGTTCGAGGGCGGCGCGATGCTGGCCTACGCCGTCCCGAGCCTCTGAGCGTGACCGACGTCGCGGCGACCTACGCCGCCATGCGCGACAGCGAGATGAACGCCTGGGTGGGCGGGGCCGATCCGGAGCTGGTCGGCGTCCACACCTACGAGATCCTGCGCCGCCACCTGATGCTGTTCCCAGGTTCGCGCGTGCTCGATTTCGGCTGCGGCATCGGCCGCGTCATGCTGAAGCTCCTGAAGGAGCGGCCCGACCTCGGCGGCGTCACGGGCGTCGACATCATGCCTCCGGTGATCGCCTTCTGCCGCGACCACATCGCTCCGGCCTTCCCCCAGGCCGAGTTCCAGCTCCTGGCGGACCGGAACGACCATTACGACCGGCACATCGACCCGCAGGCGGGCGAGGCCATGGCGAAGGCCGAGTTCGCCCGCCAGCACTCGGGGCGCTACGGGGCCGTCTACGCCTTCTCGGTCTTCACCCATGTGGACGTGGGCGACTTCGAGGACCTGCTGCGCTTCGTGGCCTCCCTCCTGCCGACGCACGCGCAGTTCCTGTTCACCGCCTTCATCCTCACCCCCGCCTCGCGCAAGGCGCTGGCCGGCCGGACCGTAGGCGGCCGCTATCGTAACGGCGCCTTCTCCCACGACGGCCGGGTGTTCGTCGGCGATCGCAAGGACCGGCTGGCCTTCATCGCCTACGACCAGACGCTGCTGGAGGAGATGATCGTGAACGCGGGCCTGATCCCCGCCACCGTCGAATACGGCGGCTGGCGCGCGGACGGCTTCAGCCCCTCGCTGCAGGACGTGGTCGTCTGCCGCAAGGCGGGGTGACGGCTGCGACGTCGCGGACGTTGTGCTAGGTTTCGTGCATGAACGCGCCGCTGCGCCAGGCCGAGCTTACGCCCCACCGTTTCACGGTGCGGGAGTTCCTGGAGATCGCCGACTCCGGGGCCTTCGGCGACCGCAAGGTCGAGCTGATCGAGGGAGAGATCATCGACATGCCGTCTGACGGGCCGTTGCACCGTCGCTGGAGCGTCGCGCTGACGGATTGGCTGGCGCGGAATCTCGACCTCGACCTTTACGCGCACATCTTCAACACCACGCTGGAACTGTCGGACTACAGCGCGCCGAGTCCTGACGTGCAGATCTATGACCGCGCCCTTCGTGAGGAGGACGTGCGCGGTTCCGACATTCTACTGGCGATCGAACAGGCCGACACGTCGCTTAAGAAGGACCTGCGGGTGAAAGCCGACCTCTACGCCCGCTATGGCGTCCGGGACTACTGGGTGATCGACCTGAACGCCAACCGCATCCACGTGCATCGCGATCCACGCGAGGAGGGCTATGCCGACGTGGCCGTACATGGGGCTGAAGGGCGGGTCGAGGCGCTGCTGATCCCCAGCCTTGCGCTGCGCATCGCCGACCTGCCCCGCATCGGCTGAACGCTCGCGTCCCAGGGTTCCCCTCGCCCCCGCCCCACGCTAGGACACGGCCCGACCGCGGGCGCCTCCCTGCCGCCCGGACCGACCCCCGGAGCGCCATGTCCGTCCTGATCGACCGCAACACCCGCGTCATCTGCCAGGGGATCACCGGCGCGCAGGGCACCTTCCACACCGAGCAGGCCGTCGCCTACGGCACGAAGATGACCGCGGGCGTCACGCCGGGGAAGGGCGGCCAGACGGCGGTGGGGCTGCCGGTGTTCGACACCGTGCTGGAGGCCAAGGAGCAGGCGGGGGCCGACGCCAGCGTGATCTACGTGCCGCCGCCTTTCGCCGCGGACTCGATCCTGGAGGCGATCGACGCCGAGATCCCGCTGATCGTCTGCATCACCGAGGGCATCCCGGTGGAGGACATGATCAAGGTGAAGCGCTCGCTCGCCGGATCGAAGTCCCGCTTGATCGGGCCGAACTGCCCGGGCGTGCTCACGCCCAACCAGTGCAAGATCGGCATCATGCCGGGCAACATCTTCTCGGAAGGCTCCGTCGGCGTGGTCTCGCGCTCGGGCACCCTGACCTACGAGGCGGTGTTCCAGACCACCAATGCTGGGCTCGGCCAGACCACCGCGGTCGGCATCGGCGGCGACCCGGTGAAAGGCACCGAGTTCATCGACGTGCTGGAGATGTTCCTGGCCGACGAGGCCACCAAGAGCATCATCATGATCGGCGAGATCGGCGGCTCGGCCGAGGAGGACGCCGCGCAGTTCCTGATCGACGAGGCCAAGCGCGGCCGCAAGAAGCCGATGGCGGGCTTCATCGCGGGCACCACCGCGCCTCCCGGTCGCACCATGGGCCACGCGGGCGCCATCGTCTCGGGCGGCAAGGGCGACGCGGCGTCGAAGATGGCGGCGATGCAGGCGGCGGGCGTGCGGGTGTCGCCGTCCCCCGCCGCGCTGGGCGAGACGCTGCTGGCTGCGATCAAGGGCTGAAGCGGGGACCGGGCGGGCGGCCCATCAGGTTGGACGGCTGCCTAGGCCGTTCCCTCTTCCTCTTCCTGCTTGCCCTAGCCCAGTGTTCGACGCGCCGCAGGCAAGTCGAAAATCTTAGGGACGCCCTGCGTCCCGACCCCTCCGGTCAGCCGACGGGCGGAGGGCGGGTCAAGGGCGAAGAGCGCAGCGTCCCTTGACGCGCCCGAGCACGGTGGCGCTCCGCTGTCCGATCTTGGCGCCTGACACTCGCCTATGCCCCAACGTGGTGGACCTGCCGCCGTGCTCGGCCGCGTCAAGGCACGCTCCGCTTCGCTGCGCTCTACGGCCTTGACCCGGCCTCCGCGCGACGGCGCTCCTGGAGGCGTGGGGGCGCGGGGGGTCCCTTCAAGCAAGTTCGACCCCTCCGGAGGGGTCGAACACAGGGCTGGGGCAAGGAAGAAGAGAAAGCAGAGGAAGGAAGACATGGGGGGAACATGTCTGTCTGTCTGAGCCGTCGTAAGCTCGACGCGTTCCCGCCCGTGCGCGTGGCGGCCGTCGCGCGCTCTTCACCCTTCGTAAAGGCTGTGTTCATGCGGCGCCGATAAGAAGCTTGCCGCTCCGTTCAGAAACGGGGTTCCCGGTCGCGTCGCAGGGGTCTAATCCCGCGCCCGACAACCTATATGAGGCCGCGCCCGGCCGCTGCATCGTCCCGGGCGCGCGAGGTGGACGGCATGGCGGACGATTCCGGGCGGATCACGCAGCTCCTTTCCGAGACGAGCTTCTTGTACGGCGGCAACGCGGCCTTCGTGGAGGACCTCTACGGGCGCTACGCGGCCGACCCCGCCTCCGTCCCGGCCGACTGGCGCGCCTACTTCGACGCCTACCACGAGGCGCCGGCCGCGATCTCGGGCGCGGCGCAGGAGCCGAGCTGGGCGCGCAAGCCCACCCCGGCGGCTCGCCCCGACTGGATGTCCGCGCTGGACGGCCTGTGGCCCGCCGCCGCGCCCGGTGCCTCCCCCAAGGTCGCCAAGGCGGTCGAGGCCAAGGTCGAGAAGGCGCTGGTCGACAAGGCGCCCGGCGTCTCCGCCGAGGCGGTGCGCGCCGCCACCCTCGACAGCGTGCGCGCGATCATGATGATCCGCGCCTACCGCATCCGCGGCCACCTGCAGGCCAACCTCGATCCCTTGGGCTTGACCCGCCGCGAGACGGACGAGCTCGACCCCGCCGACTACGGCTTCACCCAGGCCGACTACGACCGCCCGATCTTCCTCGACTACGTGCTGGGGCTGGAGACGGCCACGATCCGCGAGATCCTGGCCATCGTGCGCCGCACCTACTGCGGCAACGTCGGCGTGCAGTACATGCACATCTCCGATCCTGTGGAGAAGGCGTGGATCCAGGAACGGATCGAGGGCAAGGACAAGGAGATCGCCTTCACGCCGCAGGGTAAGATCGCGATCCTGAAGAAGCTGATCGAGGCCGAGGGTTTCGAACGCTTCCTGCACAAGCGCTTCCCCGGCACCAAGCGGTTCGGGCTGGACGGGGGCGAGTCGCTCGTCCCGGCCATGGAGCAGGTGATCAAGCGGGGCGGCGCGCTCGGCGTCGACGAGATCGTCATCGGCATGCCGCACCGGGGCCGCCTGAACGTGCTCGCCGCGGTGATGGGCAAGCCCTACGAGGTGATCTTCCACGAGTTCCAGGGCGGGTCGTCCGTGCCGTCCGACATCGAGGGCTCGGGCGACGTCAAGTACCACCTGGGCGCGAGCTCCGACCGCGAGTTCGACGGCAACAAGGTCCACCTGTCGCTGACCGCCAACCCCAGCCACCTCGAGATCGTCAACCCGGTCGTGATCGGCAAGGCGCGCGCCAAGCAGGCGTTCGACAAGCGCGAGAACCCGGGTGTCGGCGGGGCCAAGGTGATGCCGCTGATCCTGCACGGCGACGCCGCCTTCGCCGGCCAGGGCGTCGTGGCCGAATGCTTTATGCTCTCCGGCATCGAGGGCTACGAGACGGCGGGCACGGTCCACTTCATCGTCAACAACCAGATCGGCTTCACCACCTCGCCGCGCTACAGCCGCAGCTCGCCCTACCCCAGCGACACGGCGCTGATGGTCGAGGCGCCCATCCTGCACTGCAACGGCGACGACCCGGAGGCGGTGGTCTTCTGCGCCAAGGTGGCCGCCGAATACCGGCAGGAGTTCCACAAGGACGTGGTGGTGGACATGTTCTGCTACCGCCGCTTCGGCCACAACGAGGGCGACGACCCGACGTTCACGCAGCCTTTGATGTACGCCAAGATCAAGGGCCTGCCTTCGGTCCGCGAGATCTACGGCCAGAAGCTGGTCGCCGAGGGCGTCGCCACGGCCGCTCAGGTCGAAGGCTGGGTCGGCGAGTTCGACCAGTTCCTCGACGCGCAGTTCGAGGCGGGCAAGAGCTACCGCGCCGACAAGGCCGACTGGCTGGACGGCAAATGGTCCGGCTTCGCCAAGGCGACCGACGCGGTCGTGGGCCAGACCGCCGTGCCGCTGCAGAAGCTGAAGGACATCGGCCTGGCGATGACCAGCGTGCCGGAGAGCGTGGACGTCCACCGCACGCTCAAGCGCGTCGTCGAGAACCGGCGTGAGGCGATCGAAAGCGGCCAGAACCTGGACTGGGCCACGGCCGAGCACCTGGCCTTCGGCTCGCTGCTCGACGAGGGCACGCCCGTGCGCCTGTCCGGCCAGGACAGCGCGCGCGGCACCTTCAGCCAGCGCCACAGCGCCATCGTCGATCAGACGACCGAGAAGAAATACTACCCGCTGGACCACGTCCGCCCAGGGCAGGCGCGGTTCGAGGTGATCGACAGCGCGCTGTCGGAAGAGGCGGTGCTCGGCTTCGAGTACGGCTACAGCCTCGCCGATCCCGACACGCTGGTGCTGTGGGAGGCGCAGTTCGGCGACTTCGCCAACGGCGCGCAGGTGGTGGTCGACCAGTTCATCTCATCCGGCGAGCGCAAGTGGCTGCGGATGAGCGGGCTGACGATGCTGCTGCCGCACGGTTACGAGGGGCAGGGTCCCGAGCACTCGTCCGCCCGGCTGGAGCGCTACCTGCAGATGTGCGCCGAGGACAACATGCAGGTGGTCAACTGCACGACGCCCGCGAATTACTTCCACGTGCTGCGGCGGCAGATGAAGCGCTCCTTCCGCAAGCCGCTGGTGGTGATGACGCCCAAGTCGCTGCTGCGTCACAAGAAGGCGGTGTCGCAGCTGTCCGAGATGGCCGAGGGAACCGCCTTCCACCGCGTGCTGTGGGACGACGCGGAGATGAACGACGGCAAGACCACCGCCGTGCTCAAGCCCGACGCGGAGATCAAGCGCGTGATCCTGTGCTCGGGGAAGGTCTACTACGACCTGCTCGACGCCCGCGAGAAGAAGCGCCGCGACGACGTCTACCTCATGCGTCTTGAACAGTTCTATCCCTGGCCCATGCAGTCGCTCCGCAAGGAGCTGGCGCGCTTCCCCAACGCCGAGCTGGTCTGGGTGCAGGAGGAGCCGAAGAACATGGGCGGCTGGGCCTTCGTCGATCCCTGGCTGGAGCTGACGCTGGAGCGGACCCAGACGCAGGCCAAGCGCGCCCGCTACGTCGGCCGCAACGCCTCGGCCTCCACCGCCGCGGGCATCGCCAGCCGTCACGCCAAAGAGCTAGAGACCTTCCTGAACGAGGCGTTCGCGTAAGACCGCGTTCGCCGTCCTCCCCGTCCTGCAATCCTGAGAGCCCCCGTGACCGACGCCGCCGAAGTGACCGTGCCCACCATGGGTGAAAGCGTGACGGAGGGGGCCGTTGGTCGCTGGAGCAAGAAGGTCGGCGACAGCGTCAAGCGCGACGAGGTGCTGGTCGAGATCGAGACCGACAAGGTGGCGATCGAGATCTCCTCGCCGGCTGACGGCGTGCTGTCGGAAATCCTCGCCAAGGACGGCGACACCGTGACGCCCAACCAGGTGATCGCCCGCATCGGCGGGGCGGCGTCCGGCGGCGGCGCGGCTCCGGCGGCCCAGCAGCCCTCGGGCGCGGGCGAGCAGACGCCCGCCAACCAGCCCCCCGCCGCGCAGAAGACACCCGAGCCGGCGCCCCAGGCCGCCACGGCCGGCGCGCCGCAGACGCTGTCGCCCTCCGTCCAGCGGATCGTGTCGGAGACCGGGCTCGACCCCTCGACCGTACAGGGCACCGGCAAGGACGGGCGCCTGACCAAGGGCGACGCGCTCGCCGCGACGCGGGGCGGCCAGGCCCAGGCGAAGGCGCCGGCCGCCGCGCCTCCCGTCCCCCCGGTCGTGCCGCAGGTTCAGGCCCCGTCCGCCCCCCGCGGCGACCAGCCGAACGAGGAGCGGGTGCGGATGACGCGCCTGCGCCAGACCATCGCGCGCCGCCTGAAGGAGGCGCAGAACACCGCCGCCATGCTCACGACCTTCAACGAGGTCGACATGAAGACGGTCATGGACCTGCGCACGCAGTACAAGGACGTGTTCGAGAAGCGGCACGGCGTGAAGCTCGGCTTCATGAGCTTCTTCACGCGCGCGGTGGTCGCCGCGCTGAAGGAAGTCCCCGCCGTCAACGCCGAGATCGACGGGCAGGACCTGATTTACAAGAACCATTACGACATCGGCGTGGCGGTCGGCACCGACAAGGGCCTCGTGGTGCCGGTTGTGCGCGACGCCGACCAGCTCACCCTCGCGGGGATCGAGAAAGCCATCGGCGACCTCGGCAAGAGGGCCCGCGACGGCAAGCTCGCCATCGAGGACATGCAGGGCGGCACCTTCACCATCACCAACGGCGGCATTTACGGCTCGCTGATGTCCACGCCCATCCTGAACCTGCCTCAAGCCGGCGTGCTCGGCATGCACAACATCGTGCAGCGCCCGGTGGCGGTGGACGGCAAGGTCGAGATCCGCCCGATGATGTACCTGGCGCTGAGCTACGACCACCGCATCGTCGACGGCAAGGAGGCGGTGACCTTCCTCGTCGCCGTGAAGAACGCCATCGAGGACCCGCAGCGCCTGCTGCTGGACCTGTGAGGGCCTTGCGGGCAACCGTCCCCGGACGTATCTACAGTCTGTAGATACGAGTTCCGCCATGTCCGGTCTTAAGGAAGCGGGGCGTCCGTTCGGCGCGGCGCACGACCCCCGCGCCAAGCTGTTCACCCACGGCGGCAGCCAAGCCGTCCGGCTGCCCAAGGCATTCCGCTTCGAAGGCTCCGAGGTCTCAATCCGGAAGGAAGGCGACGCCGTGATCCTCGAGCCAGTGAAGGCCAAGCGGCCGCCCACGATGGAGGAGATGGACGCCTTCTGGCGCGAGCTCGACGAAAAGTACGGCGACTTGGTGATCGAGGACATCGAGCGGGACAAGAGCCCTGCGCGCGAACTGCCCGAGTGGTGATCGCGCTCGACAGCACCGTGGTCATCCATCTGATGCGTCGCGATCCGACGGTGCGGCTCAATTTCGCCCGGGCCCGCTCTGCGGGGACTCTGATGCATCTGAGCGCGATCGTGGTGGAGGAGCTGACCTTCGGCATCGCGCACCACCGTTTCCCCGAGCGCGAGCGCGCGTATTACGAGGAGATTGCTCGGGACATGGTGGTCGTGCCGTTCGAGCCGGCGGACGCCGACGTCGGCGGCCATGCTCGCGCGGCCCTTGCGGCCAGGGGCAAACCGCCCCCCTACGCCGACTTCCTCATCGGCGCTCACGCCCTTGCGCGTGGCCACACGCTGGTGACCGCCAACACCCGCGACTTCCAGAACATCCCCGGCCTCCAGCTTCTCGACTGGACGAAGCCGCCGCAAACGCAGGACTCTTCCCATGCCTGACACCTACGACGTCGTGATCATCGGCGGCGGCCCCGGCGGCTACAACGCGGGCATCCGGGCGGGGCAGCTCGGGATGAAGGCGGTGGTGGTCGATAAGCGGGAGACGGGCACGTTCGGCGGCACCTGCCTGAACGTCGGGTGCATCCCGTCCAAGGCGCTGCTGCACGCGTCGGAGATGTTCGCCGAGGCCTCCAAGGGGTTCGCCTCGCTCGGCATCGAGGTCGAGCCGAAGCTGAACCTGCCGCAGATGCACAAGCAGAAGGACGAGAGCGTCACGGCGCTCACCAAGGGCGTCGAGTTCCTGTTCAAGAAGAACAAGGTGGAGGGGCTCCACGGCGCCGGCCGCATCGTCGGCCCTGGCAAGGTGGAGGTGACGGCGGCGGACGGCTCCAAGCGGACGCTGGAGACGAAGAACATCCTGATCGCCACAGGCTCGGAGCCGTCCAGCGTCGGCGGCGTGACCGTGGACCAGAAGCGGATCGTGGACTCCACCGGCGCCCTGGCCCTGCCGGGCGTTCCCAAGTCGATGGTCGTGATCGGCGCGGGCATCATCGGACTGGAGCTCGGCTCGGTGTGGCGCAGGCTCGGGGCGGAGGTGACGGTGCTGGAATACCTCGACCGCACCATCCCGGGCGCCGACGGGGAGCTCGCCACCGCCTTCCAGCGCGCGCTGACCAAGCAGGGCGTCAAGTTCAAGCTCGGCGTGAAGGTCACGGGCGCGCAGACCGCGGAGACGGGCGTGAAGGTCGCCTACGAGCCGGTGAAGGGCGGCGCGGCGGAGTCGATCGAGGCCGAGGTCGTGCTCGTGGCCGTGGGCCGGCGCCCCTACACCGAGGGGCTCGGGCTGGAGACGGTGGGGATCGAGCCGGACAAGCGCGGCTTCATCCCCAACGACCACTACAGGACCTCCGCCCCCGGCGTCTGGGTGATCGGCGACGTCACCTACGGCCCCATGCTCGCCCACAAGGCCGAGGACGAGGCGGTGGCGGTGATCGAACTGATGGCGGGCAAGGCCGGCCACGTGAACTACGACGTGATCCCCGGCGTCATCTACACCGCGCCCGAGGTGGCCTGGGTAGGCAAGACCGAGGAGGAGCTGAAGGCGTCGGGCGTCGCCTACAAGGCCGGCAAGTTTCCCTTCACCGCCAACTCGCGCGCCAAGGTCAACCACGAGGCCGAAGGCTTCGTGAAGGTGCTGGCCGACGCCGCCACCGACCGCATCCTGGGCGTCCACATGATCGGCCCTTCGGTCAGCGAGATGATCGGCGAGTACTGCGTGGCCATGGAGTTCGGCGCCGCGTCGGAGGACGTCGCCCGCACCAGCCACCCCCACCCCACCCGCTCCGAAGCGCTGCGCCAAGCCGCCATGGGGGTCGAGGGCTGGACGATGCAGGCCTGAGCCGCCGCCCGCCTGGACCCGACCTGATGGACGCGGCCCTGCGCCGGACGGCTTCGCGCTGGATCGACCGGCTGGGCCTGCGGCGTGCGGTGTTCCGCAGTCGCGAGTGGCTGATCTCGCGCCGTGACACCCGGATCGCCGCGCCGCCGGGCGGCCCGCCCGTGCCGCCGCCCTACCTGCGCACCCTGGTCGTCGGCACGCCGGACCTCGACTGGTTCCTGCAGTCGGGCGAGCGCGACGCCGCGGAGTTCGAGGCTCGGCTGCGAGCGGCGGGCGCGCCGGCCTTCGCCGACGCCTCGGTGCTGGAGTGGGGCTGCGGCTGCGGCCGGCTGTCCCGACACGTCGCCCCGCGCTCCCGCGCCTTCACGGGCGTGGACATCAACCGTCGCCTAGTGCGCTGGTGCGCCGCGCACCTGCCAGGCGACTACCGGACGGTGGCGCCGCGGCCGCCCACCGCGCTGGCCGAGGCGAGCGTCGACCTCGCCTACGGCTGCTCGGTGCTCACCCACCTGCGCGAGGATTCGGCTGAGGCCTGGCTGGCGGAGCTGGCGCGGCTGCTGAAGCCCGGCGGCTTCGCGCTCCTCACCTTCCACGATCCCGAGCATCCGGGCGCGGCGGGGTTGGAGGGGGCGCTGGCCGAGCGCGGCTGGGCCGTACGGTTCGACCGGCTGGAAGGATCCAACAACCTGGCGGCCTATGCGACGGCGCAGCATCTGGCGACCCTCGCGTCGCCACGCCTGCGGCTGGCGAGCTACGCCCCGTCCTCGCAGTCCACCTCGCTCCAGGCCGTGGCGGTGTTTGCGCGGGCTCCCGCGTGAAGCCCCGCGCAGGCGGCGGACGCCGCCTCGCCGTCTGCCTCTACGTCCGAGACGAGGCGCCGGACATCGCCGAGTGGCTGGCCTTCCACCATGTGGTCGGCGTCGACCATGTGCTCGTGCTCGACAACGGCTCGGTCGACGGGACGCAGGCGGTGGTGCGGCGGGCGGGGCGCTTCGCCTCCGTCACGCTCCTGCCCTGGCCGGTGCGGAGCCCGCGCGCGCAGAAGCTCGCCTATGCGGCGGGCCTGGTCCTGCTGCGCGACTTCGAGTGGGTCGCCTTCGTCGACGCCGACGAACTGCTCACGCCGACGACGGAGGAGACCGTGCGGCCGACGCTGGATCGCGCGGGAGGGGCCGCGGCGATCGCCGTAAATTGGGCGATCTTCGGCTCGAGCGGCCATGCCGACACGGCGCGCGGCCGGATGCTGGAAAGCTACGTTCGCCGCGCTCCCGACGGCTTCGACGAGAACCGGATCGTCAAGTCGATCGTGCGGCCGAGGCTCGCGCGCGCGCGCAACCCCCACACCTTCGAGGTTCGGGGCCCCTATGTCGGGCCGGACGGCTCGCCCGTCGCCTGGGCCGACGACGCGCGCACCCAGGGGCCGGCGGACTTCTCCCGGCTGCAGGTCTCGCACCTTTTCACCCGCTCACGCGCTCACTGGGCGAGGAAGATGGCGCGAGGCTACCGCCAGCATGAGGACCGCGAGGGCGCCTTCGCGCGCTACGACCGGAACGAGGTCGAGGACCACGCCGCCGCCCGCTTTGCTCCCGCCGTCCGCGCCGAACTGATCCGGAGGGGACAGTGGCGCGAATGAAGATGCTGTTGCGAAGCGATATCACATAGGTCACCCTGCCGTGCGGGGCTGGCCTTCGGGAGGTGCGCGTGCAGCTTATGCGGAAGATCGCCGACGACGTGCGCGACCTGGAGCGGGCCGAGCACCTCGTGCTGTTCGGGTTCCGACTGACCGCGCTGGGGCGCGGCGACTGTCCGGTGCTGCACCGCACCTTCTGCGGCCTGATGGGCGGCGGCGGCGGCGACGCGGCGCTGGGCGACCTCCTGGTGTTCGTGCGGGTGGTCGGCGCGGCGGGCGCGCGTCAGGTGCGGTTGCACACGCCTGGCTGCTGCGGGCTGACGGACGACGAACGCTGCGTGCTGGGCGTGATCGCCGCGGCGCAGAGCTCGCTGACCACCGGTGACGACCGCCTGCTGCGCGAGCGGCTGTCGGACCTCCTGGGCGTCCCGGCGACCGAGCCGGCGCTGATGGCCGCCCAACACGTCGCGGCGGCGCTGACGGTGGCGGGCCTCGACCTGCCGCTGCGCGAGCCGACGCAGGCGAGCGCGCCCACGCCGACCCTTCACTGAGCCGCCTCAGCCGCCCTGGTAGCCGCCGATGATCGGCAGGATCTCGCCGGTGATGAAGCTCGACGTCTGCTTGGAGGCCAGGAAGACGTAGGCGGGGGCGATCTCCTCCGGCTGGGCGGGGCGCTTCATCACCGTGTCGGCGCCGAACTGCTCGATCTGGTCGGCCTCCTGGTCGCTGGGATTGAGCGGCGTCCAGACCGGGCCGGGCGCGACGGCGTTCACGCGGATGCCGCGAGGCGCGAGGTTCGTGCCCAGCGTGCGGGTCATGGCGTGGATGCCGCCCTTGGTGGTCGAGTAGTCGATCAGGTTCTTGTTGCCCATCAGCCCCGTGACCGAGCCCGTATTCACGATGGCCGACCCCTCCTTCATGTGCGGCACGCAGGCCTGGGCCATGTGGAAGTAGCCGTAGAGGTTGGTGCGGAGCGTCTGGTCGAAGTGCTCCTCGGTCAGGTCCTCGAACCGCTTGGTGTGCACCTGGAAGGCGGCGTTGTTGACCAGCACGTCCACCTTGCCCCAGGCGTCGACCACCTGCTTCACCGCGCCGAAGCAGAAGCCGCGGTCCTTGACGTCGCCCCTGATCACCAGCGCGCGACGGCCCTCCGCCTCGACGGCCTTGCGCGTGACCTCGGCGTCCTGGTCCTCGTCCAGGTGCAGGATGGCGACGTCGGCGCCTTCCCGGGCGAAGAGGACGGCGACCGAGCGGCCGATGCCGGAATCCGCGCCGGTGACGATCGCCACCTCGCCCTCCAGCTTGCCCGAGCCCTTGTAGTAGGGCGCGTCGTACATCGGCGACGGATCGACGTCGGCCTCGAGGCCCGGCTTCTTCTGGTGCTGCTTGGGAAGCGGCGACTCGGGATAGCGTCGGGCGCCGGCCTGAACCGCGCCCTTGGACGAGGAGCCGCCCCGCTCGTCGGCGCGGGCGACCTGGTCCTGGATGTCGCGCTGGGTCTCGACCGTGCGGTTGATGCTGGCGTCGTCGGCCATGGGAAGGCTCCTTCGGTTCGGAGCCTCAACCCCCCGAACGCCGATCCGGTTCGAGCGTGGCCGTTTCGGAGCGCGAGCTTCTCTCCCTCCCCCTTGAGGGGTGGGTGGCTGGCGGGCGTCAGCCCGGCAGACGGATGGGGCCTCAGAGCGAAGCGTAGAAGGACCTGGGCGCAGCGCTCGGGATGAAGGTCGGCCTTACGCTTCGCTCTCGTTCCCCCACCCGTCTCTCGCTTCTCTCGCGACACCCTCCCCTCGAGGGGGAGGGAGGGCGCTGGCCGTCAAGCTCGCGGGTGGGCGGCGGCGTAGGCGGCCATCAGGTGGGCGGCGTCGACGTCCGTGTAGCGCGTGGTGGTCGAGAGCGAGGCGTGGCCCAGGAGCTCCTGGATCGAGCGCAGGTCCGCCCCCGCCGCCAGGAGGTGGGTGGCGAAGCTGTGGCGCAGCGCGTGGGGCGTGGCGCTCTCCGGCAGGCCGAGGCGGCCGCGCAGCACGCTCATCCGGCGCTGCACCGGGCGCGGACCGAGCGCCCCGCCGCGCTTGGCGAAGAACAGCGAGCCGTCGCGGCTGATCGGGAAGGGGCAGGCGGCGGCGTAGGCGTCGATCGCCTCGCGCACCGCCGGCAGCACCGGCGCGAGCCGCGTCTTGCCGCCCTTGCCGGTGATCCGCAGCGTCTCGGGGCAGGGGACGTCAGCGCCGGTGAGCGACAGCGCTTCCGAGATGCGCAGGCCGCAGCCGTAGAGCAGCGTCAGGACCGCGACGTCGCGCGCCGCCTCCCACGGCTCGCAGGCGTCCTCGTCTCCCGCCTCGGCGATCAGGTCGAAGGCGCGGGCCTCGGCGATCGGGCGAGGGACGGAAGGCTTCACCCGTGGCCCCCGCACCAGCGCCAGCTGCGGCGCGGCGAGGTCGCGGCGGCGGTCGAGCCAGCGGTGGAAGCTGCGGATCGCCGACAGCGCCTGGCTGAGCGAGCGCGGAGATAGCGCCTTGTCGCCGGTCAGGTCGTCGTCCTCGCGCCGCCGCGCGAGATAGGCGCGCAGCTCGGCGGCCTGCACGCCCGCGAGGTCGCGCTCGGCGATCGCCTCGCCCCGGTGGCGGGCGAGAAAGGCGAGATAGCGTTCGACGCCGTGGCGGTAGCTCTCCAGCGTGCGCGGAGAGGCGCGCCGCTCGTGCGCCAGGTAGGCGATGAAGCCGTCCAGCGCGGCCTCGGCCGTAGGCATCAGCCCACCCCCGCTACCTGGGCGCGCAGCGTTCCGCCGCCAGCTCCACGATGCGGGCGAGGAAGCAGACCAGCTCGCCGCCCATGTCGGCGGTGAAGTGCTCGCGCTCGGCGGCGCCGAAGCTCAGCAGGCCCGCGCGACCGCCCCACAGGCGCAGGCGGACCAGGGCGGCGCTCTTCACATCGGCCGCGCAGGCGCCGAACAGGGTGTCGGCCCCGATCACCGGGCCGAACCGCACCGAGCCTTGACCCAGCAGGTGGTCGACGAAGCCGCGGGGCAGGGTGGACCAGCCGTCCGGCGGCGTCCCCTCGATCGCCAGCGCGCCGGCGGCGAGGTCGAAACGGGTGCGGGCGGCGGCGTCCACCTGCGCGGCGAGGTCGGAGGCGTCGGCGGCTTCCAGAAGGTCGATCACGGCGGACTGCGCGCGGATCTGCGCCTCGAAGTTGGCGAGCGCGGTCGCCTCCACCTCGGCACGGGCGCTGGCCTCGGCGGAGCGGGCGTCCGACAGCTTGGCGACGGCGGCGGGTCCGAACTCCACGACGTTCTCGGCGGCGGCGCGGAGCGCCAGGGAGTCCAGCAGGGCGGCGTCGTCTCGCACCCAGGCGGGGTTGGCCAGTATCATGGCGCGGATCGCGGGCCAGTGGCGGTAGTCGTGCTTGGGGTCGCCCACCTTCAGGGCCTTCGCCGCGTCCGCCATGACCATCCCCGAATGCGCTTCAACCCGTGGCGGGCGGCGTGGTCGCCGTCCGTCCTTCAGGCGCACATGTTCGCGCCCATCGCGGTTAACGGGCGCTTGACGAAGGGCGAGCGGAGCCGCTGGCGCCGCGTCTTCCGGTGTGGAAAGCTTCGCCGTCTGGGGGAGGCATCGGATGATCAAGGTGTTGGGCGCGGCGACGCTTTTGGCGGCGACCTGCGCATCGCTGGCGTGGGCGCAGGCGGTCCCCGCTCCGCCGGTCGCACCGGAACGGCCGCACACCGTGGTCTCGCCGAACGGCGGCCGCGACGATCCCTGGTACTGGCTGCGCGACGACACCCGCAAGAACCCCGATCTCCTCGCCCACCTGAAGGCGGAGAACGCCTATGCCGACGCGGTGACGGCCGGGGAGAAGCCGCTGCAGGACGGGCTCTACAAGGAGATCGTCGGCCGCATAAAGCAGGACGACAGCTCCGTTCCCTACTTCCGGCGGGGCTACTGGTACTACACCCGCTTCGACACGGGGCAGGACTATCCCGTCTACGCCCGCAAGCAGGGCTCCCTCGACGCGCCCGAGCAGGCGATGCTCGACGGGCCGGTCATGGCCAAGGGCCACGGCTTCTTCCAGGTCGGCGACACGGCCGTCAGCCAGGACGGGACCAAGCTCGCCTGGGCCGACGACACCGTGGGCCGCCGCCAGTACGTGCTGCGGGTGAAGGACCTCGCCACCGGCCGAGTGCTGGCCGACGAGGTGCCCAACGTGGAGCCGAATCTCGTCTGGAGCGACGACGCCACGACCGTCTTCTACGTGGAGAAGGACCCGGTCACGCTCCTCTCCAAGCGGGTGAAGGCGCATGTGCTGGGCACGCCCGCGAGCGCCGACCGGCTGGTCTACGAGGAGAAGGACGACACCTTCTACATGGGCCTGTCGCGCACCCGCGACGACCGCTTCCTGTGCATCGCGCTGAACGCCACCGTCACCAACGAGCTGCGTTGCGCGCCTGCCGCGGACCCCAAGACCTTCGCCGTCCTGATTCCGCGCCTGCGCGACCACCAGTTCGACGCCGACCACCAGGACGGCCGCTGGGTGATCCGCACCAACTGGGACGCGCCCAACTACCGGCTGATGGCGCTGAAGGACGGCGCCGCCTGGGGCGACCGCGCGCTGTGGACGCCGGTGACCAAGGCCGATCCCGACGTCTTCATCGAGGGCGTCACCCTGTTCCACGGCGCCATCGTCACCGACGAGCGCTCCGGCGGGCTGAAGCGGCTGCGCATCCGGCCAGAAGGCGGGGCCGAGCGGTTCGTCGCCGCCGACGAGCCCGCCTACGCCATGAACTTCGCCGCCAACGAGGACCCCGACGCCACGACGCTGAACTACACCTACGACACCCTGGTCACGCCGAAGACCACCTACCGCGTCGACCTGAAGACGGGCGCGCGCACGGTGCTGAAGGTTCAGCCGGTGATCGGCTACGACGCGTCGAACTACGTCACCGAGCGGGTGTGGATCGCCGCGCGCGACGGCAAGCGCGTTCCGGTCTCGCTCGCCTATCGCAAGGGGTTCAAACGCGACGGAACGGCCGCCATGCTGCAGTACGCCTACGGCAGCTATGGGATCTCCACCGACCCGGCGCTCAATCCCGCGACCGTCAGCCTGATGGACCGGGGCATGGTCTACGCCATCGCCCACATCCGCGGCGGCCAGGAGCTGGGCCGCGCCTGGTACGACGACGGGCACCTGCTGAACAAGCGCAACACCTTCACCGACTTCATCGACGTCACGCGGGGCTTGGTGGCGCAGGGCTACGCGGCCAAGGGGCGGGTGGCGGCGCTGGGCGGGAGCGCGGGCGGGCTGCTGATGGGCGCGGTCGCCAACATGGCGCCGCAGGACTACCGCGTGATCATCGCGCAGGTGCCGTTCGTGGACGTGGTGAC
>JASLDZ010000461.1 GCA_030151985.1 Caulobacteraceae bacterium
TCAGCGCCGCCGGTCACGCCGTGACCGACACGGCCAACGACGCCAAGCACTAAGCCTAAGAGCATCTCAGAAGGACCTGCCATGCGTAAGCTCGTGATCCTCGCCGTCGCCGCCGCCTCGCTGGCGGTGTCGGCCTGCAACCCCATCGCCGGCGCGGGCCGCGACGTCAGCGCAACGGGTCACGCCGTGACCAACACGGCGTAAGACGCCAAGCACTAAGGATCGCCGGGCGCGGTCACGCGCCGCGTCTCCGTCGATCCGCAGAGGCCCCCGGCTCCGCGCCGGGGGCATTCTGCGTTTGAGATAACCGCGATCAGGACGCGGCGTCGGCGGCGGGTTCGCCTTCGGTCTCGACGGGGCGCACCAGCACGATCCGCCCTCCCGCAACGTCGACGGTCGGAGCGTTGTCGCGCGTGAAGGCGATCAGGAACGAGGGTCGCCCGGCCGCGGCCTCCACCTCCAGCACGTCGCCGGCGCCGAAGTCGTGCACCGCCTTGACCACGCCCAGGGGGCGGCCTTCCGCGTCCTCGGCGCGCAGCCCGATCAGGTCCGCCTGGTAGAAGTCGTCCTCGTCCTCGACCGCCGGCAGCGCCTGGCGGTCGACGTAGAGCCTCACCCCTCGCAGGGCGTCGGCCGCGTCCTTGTCCGCGACCCCCTCTACCCGCGCCACGATCTCCGGCGCCTTGCCGAGGCGCGCCGAGGCCAGCGCGAAGGCCGCCGACCCGTCTTCGCGCCTCAGCAGGCCATAGTCACGCAGCGAGAGCGGAGCGGCCGTGTAGGCGGTGATCCGCAGTTCCCCTCTCACCCCGAAGGCTCCCGCGACGCGCCCGACCAGGATCAGCCGGGCGCTCACGGCGCTCAGGACTCGGTGGTCTCGGGCGCGGGCTCCTCGGCCGGGGCTTCGGTCGCGGGCGCTTCGGAGGCTTCGGTCTCCTCGACCGCAGGCGCCTCGGCGGCGGCGGCGCGGGCGGCGGCCGCGTCCTCGCGGGCCCGGGCCTCGGCTTCGGCGCGATCGGCGTCGCGCTGCGTGCGCTCGGCGGCGCGTTCCTCGGCCTTCTTGCCGGGCTTGCCCTTCGTCGGGTTGTTCCCGTGCTCCCACTTGGCGAGGCCTTCCTGGCTGAGGAAGCGCGCCACGCGGTCGGTGGGCTGGGCCCCCTTGGCGAGCCATTCCTGGATGCGCTCGACCTTCAGCGTCACGCGCTGGGCGTCCTTGGGCAGCAGCGGGTTGTAGCTGCCGACGCGCTCGATGAAGCGGCCATCGCGGGGCGAGTGGCTGTCGGCCACCACGATCTGGTAGTAGGGGCGCTTCTTGGCGCCGCCGCGGGCGAGGCGGATCTTCAGCATCGGTCTTGGTCTTTCTCGTTGATCTGTGGAGTTATTTCTTCGGCCCGCCGAGACCCGGCAGGCCAAGCTTTGAGAGGTCGAGGCCGCCGGGCAGTCCGGGTAGCCCCTTCTCGATCTGATCGGGCGTCGGCAGCTTGCCGCCACCCAGCGCCTTGAGCCGGGCGAGGTCGGCGCCGCCGCCCCCCATCCCGCCCATGCCCTTCGGCAGGGAGACGCCGCGGGGCATGCCCGGCATCGCGCCGCCGCCGCCCATGGCCTGCATCGCGGCGGCCATTCCGGCCATGCCGCGCCCGCCGCCCTTGGACATCGACTTGAACATGTCGGCCATCTGGCGGTGCTGCTTGAGCAGGCGGTTGACCTCCGCCACGTCCACGCCCGCGCCCGCCGCGATGCGCTTCCTGCGCGAGGCGTTCAGCACGTCGGGCTTCTTGCGCTCACCCTTGGTCATTGACGAGATGATCGCGCCCTGGCGGCGGAACATCTTGTCGCCCGCCTCGCCCGAGAGCCCGGCCTCGCCCATCTGCTTCTTCATCTTGGCGACGCCCGGCAGCATGGCCATGATCCCGCCGACGCCGCCCATCTTCTGCATCTGCTTCAGCTGCTCGGAGAGGTCGTCCAGGTCGAACTGCCCCTTGGCCATCTTCTTGGCCATGGCCTGCGCCTTGGCGGCGTCGAGCTCCTGCGAGGCGCGCTCGACCAGCGCCACGATGTCGCCGGCGCCCAGGATGCGTCCCGCGACGCGGCGGGCGTCGAACACCTCCAGCGCGTCGATCTTCTCGCCCGCACCCAGGAACTTGATCGGCAGGCCGGTGACGTGGCGCATGGAGAGCGCCGCGCCGCCCCGGGAGTCGCCGTCGGTGCGGGTCAGCACCAGGCCGGTGAGCGGCAGGCGCTCGTGGAAGGCCTTGGCGGTGCGCACCGCGTCCTGGCCGGTCAGGGCGTCGGCGACCAGCAGCGTCTCGGTGGGGGAGGAGATGCGCGCGATTTCGGCGGCTTCGGCCATCATCGCCTCGTCCAGCGTCGTGCGCCCGGCGGTGTCCAGGATCACCACGTCGTAGCCGCCGAGCTTGCCCGCGCTCAGCGCCCGGCGCGCGATGTCCGGCGCGCTTTGCCCGGCGACGATCGGCAGCGTGTCGACCTCCGCCTGCCTGCCCAGCGTGGCCAGCTGCTCCATCGCCGCGGGCCGCCGCGTGTCGAGCGAGGCCATCAGCACCTTCTTGCGGTCGGTCTTGGACAGCCGCACCGCCAGCTTGGCGCTCGTGGTCGTCTTGCCGGAGCCCTGCAGCCCGCTCATCAGGATGACCGACGGCGGCACGACGTTGAGGTTCAGCCCGGTCGGCTCCTCGCCGCCCAGCATGTCCACCAGCCCGTCGTGGACGATCTTCAGCACCTGCTCGCTGGGCTTCACGGCCTTGATCACGGCCTCGCCCGTGGCCTCCTCGCGGGCCTTGGCGACGAACGCCTTGACCACGGGCAGGGCCACGTCGGCGTCGAGCAGGGCGAGGCGGACCTCGCGCAGCGCCTCGTCCACGTCGGCGGCCGACAGCACGCCTCGACCGGTCATCCGGTCGAAGACTCCTGTCAGGCGATCGCCGAGGCTTTCGAACATGTTCTGTTGATACTCAACATCGTGGTGACGCAGGGCCCAAACGCGATCGACCCCCGTGGGCGATCACGCCGACGGGGGGCCTCGCCGCCCTCGTCCTGCTCGCGGGGAGCGGGGGTCGTGGCGGTGGAGGGCGCGTTTGGGATTGCGCCGAAGGGGCCGGTTCCTACGCGAGGGGGCGTCGGATGTCCACAGGGGCACCCGGCTCACGCCGCCAGCCGGGCCCGCGCCGCCGTCAGCCCGGGCTCGTCGGGGCAGGCCTCCAGGCCGCGCGCGAAGGCCGACAGAGCGGCCAGGCCGTCGCCCCGCGCGGCGTGCATCTCGCCCAGCCACAGCCAGCCGCCTGCGCGATGCGGCGAGACCTGCGTCGCGCGCTCGAGCGCGTAGCGGGCCAGGTCGAAGTCCTGCAGCCGCAGCGCCGCGTAGCCGAGGTGCTCGTAGGCCTCGCCCGACCAGGGACGCACCACGCAGGCGCGGGCGAACAGGTCCCGGGCCTGAGCGTCCTCGCCGCCGCGCAGATGCGCGACACCTTCGCGCAGAAGCGCCCCCGCGTCGGCCGACGCCGGGGCGAAGAGATCGCCGGCGTCCGGCCAGTGCTCGCGCCATCCCGTCAGCGGCGGCGGATCGACCAGGCCGTAGGGGAGGGTGCGCTCGCCGCGTTCCACGATGATCGCTTGCGGACGCTCCTCCCGCAGCAGGTCCTCGAAGAGCAG
>JASLDZ010000005.1 GCA_030151985.1 Caulobacteraceae bacterium
CCTTCGTTGAGCGAACCCAGGTCCGAGCGCTCGACCGCCGAGATGTGGACGAAGACGTCCTTGGTGCCGTCCTCGGGCTGGATGAATCCGTAGCCCTTGGTCGCGTTGAACCACTTCACAGTGCCGTTGGCCATTTCAGCCTCCTTGGATTTGACCGCCGGGAACGCCCCGGAAGTCATCGAGTCTGAAAGGGTCGGCTTAGAGTCGCGCCTCAGCGAGACGTGTCCAGAGGCGTTGCGCAGCAGAGTTCGACCCCTCCAGTATGGGCGCGATCGGCCGCGAAAGCCAGCGGCGGGCTCGGGCCGCCGCCCCATGGACGCGCGGGCCGTCATCGGAGAGGGTGTCGCCGCGCACGATCCCAGCGCCTGATCCGGACCCTCGATGACGCGCCTCCTCGCCTCGGCCCTCCTCGCCGCCACCGCGCTGACCATGCCCGCCCACGCCCAGACGCCCTCCACGCCCCCCGCCCTCGCCGCGCCGGCCCACCTGACGCCCGAGCGCGTGTTCTCCGACCCCGACCTCTCGGGCGCGGGCGTGCAGGACGTGGCGCTGTCGCCCGACGGGCGGCTGGTCACCTGGCTGCAGGGCAAGGCGGACGACTTCGAGACCAAGGACCTGTGGGCGGCCTCCACCCGGGGGGGCGCCCCGCACGTCCTGGTCGATTCGGCCAAGCTGTCGTCCAAGGGCGCCGTCCTGTCGGAGGCGGAGAAGGCGCGGCGGGAACGCCAGCGCATCGCCGGCTCCAAGGGCATCGTCGAGTACAGGTGGGACGAGGCGGGCAAGGCGATCCTGGTGCCGCTGAACGGCGACCTGTACCTGGCCGATCCCGACTCCGGTCGGGTGGACCGGATCGTGCAGACCCCCGGCGACGAGACGGACGCGCGCTTCTCCCCTAAGGGCGGCTACGTCTCCTACGTCCGCGACGGGACGCTCTACGCCAAGGCGGACGGCGGGAAGGGGGCGGAGCGGGCAATCAGCCCCGCCGGAGCCGATCCGGTCAGCTACGGCGTCGCCGAGTTCGTGGCGCAGGAGGAGATGGGGCGCTTCACCGGCTACTGGTGGGCCCCCGGCGACGACCGGATCGCCTACACCAAGGTCGACGAGAGCGGCGTGGACATCGTGGACCGTCCCGACATCGGGGTGGAAGGCACGACCATCGTCAAGCAGCGCTACCCCCGCCCCGGCCGCCCCAACGCGGTGGTGGAGCTCTACGTCACGGGCGTCTCGGGCTTCGCGCCGGTAAAGGTGGACCTCGGGCCGAATAAGGACGTCTACCTCGCCCGCGTCGACTGGTCGGCGGACGGGCGCACCCTCTACGTGCAGCGGGAGAACCGCGAGCAGTCGGTGCTGGAGCTCCTGGCGGTCGATCCGGCGACGGGCGGGGCCAAGGTGATCCTGACGGAGCGGCAGAAGCCCTGGATCGACCTGAACAACGACTTCCGCGCCCTGAAGGACGGGACCTTCATCTGGGGCAGCGAGCGGACCGGCTTCCACCACCTCTACCTCTACCGGCCCGACGGGAAGCTGATCCGCCAGATCACCCACGGCGACTGGCCGGTGGCGGGGATCGGGCTGGGCGTGGGCCTGGTCTCCAGCGGCGTGATCCAGGTCGACGAGGCCAAGGGCCTGCTCTACTTCGACGCCAGCCCGCGCAACCCGATCCACCGCGACCTCTACGTGGTCGACTACCGCAAGGGCGGCGAGCCGCGGCGGCTGACGCAGGGGGACGGCTGGTGGTCGGCGGCGGTGCCGAAGACCGCGGACGTGTTCATCGGCGCCTACTCCGACCCGAAGGCGCCCCGCAACGTCGCCATCTACGACCTGGCCGGCAAGCGCCTGTCGTGGATCAGCGAGAACGCGGTCAGGCCGGGCCACCCGTGGTTCCCCTACGCCGCCAACGCCTCCGCACCCGAGTTCGGGACGATCAAGGCCGCGGACGGGACCACCGACCTGCACTACGCCCTGATCAAGCCGATCGGCTTCGACCCCTCGAAGAAGTACCCCGCCATCGTCGAGGTCTATGGCGGTCCTGACGTGCAGAACGTCACCGGCGGCTGGCGCAATCCGGCCGAGCGGCTCTACTCCGAGGCGGGCTTCGTGCTGTTCCAGCTCGACAACCGCGGCGCGGCCAACCGAGGAACGAAGTTCGCCTTCGCCATCGCCGGCCACCTGGGCGACGCGGAGGCCGCCGACCAGCTGGAGGGCGTGAAGTTCCTGAAGTCCCTGCCCTACGTGGACGGCGACCGGCTGGGGGTGACGGGCTGGTCCTACGGCGGCTTCATGACCCTGCGGCTGCTGACCGAGCCGGGCTCGCCCTTCAAGGCGGGCGCGGCGGGCGGCCCGCCGGCGGACTGGCGCCTCTACGACACCCACTACACCGAACGGTTCATGGGCAAGCCGCAGGACCGCGAGAAGGCCTACGACCAGTCGGCGATCGTGCCGCGCCTGGACAACCTGAAGGGCCGGCTGCTGCTGATGCACGGCATGGCGGACGACAACGTGCAGTTCGAGAACTCGACCCGGATCATGGCGCGGCTGCAGGAGCTGTCGAAGCCGTTCGACCTGATGCTCTATCCGGGCGAACGCCACGGCATCCACGGCGACGCCAAGAACCTGCAGCAGTGGCGCACGTGGCTCGCCTTCTTCAAGCGAGAGCTGGGCGGCCCGCGCTAGGCGCTCCCGGCGACGGTGGAGAGCTGGGCGGGCGTGACGCCGATCTTGGCCAGCGCCCGCTCCCACTTGGTCCCGTAGTCCTCGTCGAAGATCAGCGCGGGGTCGGCCTCGCAGGTCAGCCACACGTTGTCGCGCA
>JASLDZ010000080.1 GCA_030151985.1 Caulobacteraceae bacterium
GGTCTCGCGCGCGTCGGCCGCCTGGATGGCGTAGCCGCGCGCCTGGAAGAGGCCAGTCGCCACGTCGCGGGCGAGGACGGCGCGCGTCGCCTCCTCGTCGAAGCGGGCGGCGGCCACGTCGGCGTTCGCCGCCCCCGCCGCCGTTCTTCGCCGGCCGAACACGTCCAGCTGGTAGGAGACGTCGAACTGGGCGGCGTAGGTGTTGAGCTGCCCGCCGGGGGTGAGGAAGGCGCCTCCCAGCCCGCCCGCGCCCGTCGAACCCGTTCCCGTGGAGCCGGCGCCCGTCGTCCCCCCGGCGGTCGTCCCCACCCCGCCCGCGGCGACGCCCAGGCCGCCGAAGCTCTGATCGGTGTGCTGGGTCTGCGCCTCGCCCTCCAGGTTGCCCTGCGGCAGGTAGCTCGACAGCGTCTGGGCGCGGAGCGCGCGGGCCTCCTCCACCCGCTGGCGGGCCTGGCGGGCGGTGGGGGCGGCGTCCAGCGCCTCCTCCACCAGCGCGGTGAGCTGGGCGTCGCCGAACAGGGTCCACCAGCGGTCCAGCGCCTGGGCCGCGAGCGCCGGGTCGGCGGCGGCGGCGGCCTCGAACCGGGCGGGCACGGCGGCGCGGGGGCTCGACAGCGGCTTGGAGGCGCACCCCGCCAAAGCCGTCGCCGCGACCAGGCCCAGGACGAACGACGACGCACGCGACAGGGGGTAAGGGAGAGGCAAAGGCGGGCCCAGACTGAGGGCCGCAGTCGTATCCGGTCTAAATCCGACTGCAAGGCTACAGTCCGGTCACACATGACGGCGGATCGACGGCGTGACCGTTTGGCCGCATGAGGGCTCGGCAACCCTCGCCCTCCCCTGTCGTTCAGCCCGCACGTGAGTCCGCCGCCTCCCAAGATCTCCAGCGTCTCGCCCGAGGCCGCCGTCGCCACCGACGTCGCGCCCGCGGTCGAGAGCCCGCGCGGACCGATCGCGGCGCCCAGCGCGGCCGGGTCGCGGCTGGTCCCGCTGGCGGTGGCGAGCGCGCTGTTCATGGAGTTCGTGGACTCCACCGCCCTGGCCACAGCGCTTCCGACCCTGGCGCGCGCCTTCCACAGCGACCCGGTCCACCTGAAGCTGGCGCTGACCAGCTACCTCCTGGCGCTGGCGGTGTTCGCCCCGGCGAGCGGCTGGGTGGCCGACCGCTTCGGCGCGCGACGGGTGTTCCTGATCGCCATGGCCGCCTTCCTGGGCGGCTCGATCGCCTGCGCCTGCTCGCGCTCGCTGGCGCAGCTGGTGGCCGCGCGCATCCTGCAGGGGGCGGGCGGAGCGATGATGACGCCCGTGGGGCGGCTGATCGTGGTCGGCACCGCGCCGCGCGAGCGGCTGGTCGCGGCGATGGCCTGGTTCACGACGCCCGCCCTCGTCGGCCCCCTGATCGGGGCGCCCCTGGCCGGGCTGATCCTGGGGGTCGCGGACTGGCCGTGGATCTTCCTCATCAACGTACCGGTGGGGCTCCTGGGCATGGCCGCGGTCGCCCGCTTCGTGCCGGTGATCAAGGAGGCCGCGCCCGGACGCTTCGACACCCCGGGCTTCGTGATGTCGGCGGTGGCGATCACCGCGGTGGTGGTGCTGGCGGAGACGGGCGGGGTGCGCGTGCCCCTGGCGGCGCAGCTGGGCCTGGGCGCGCTGGCGGTCGGGAGCCTGGCGCTGTTCGTCCGACACGCGTTGCGGGCCGAGCGCCCGATCCTGAACCTGCGGCTGCTCGGCGTGCGCACCTACCGCGCGAGCCTGGTGGGCGGCACGCTGGTGCGGCTGGGGATCGGGGCCACCCCCTTCCTGACGCCTCTGCTGCTGCAGGTGGGCCTGGGCTGGAGCCCGGTGAAGGCGGGGCTGGTGACCATCGCCACCGCCGCCGGCGCCATGTCGAACAAGCCCGTCTCCGCGCCCCTGATCCGCCGCTTCGGCTTCCGCACCATCCTGATCGGCTCGGTGGTGCTCACCTCGGTGCTGACGGCGCTTCCGGGCTTCTTCCGCGCGTTCACGCCGATCCCGCTCATGATCCTGGTGATGGGCGCGGGAGGGTTCATCCGCTCGATGCAGTTCACCGGCGCCAACACCATCGCCTACGCCGACGTGCCCAAGGCGCAGGTGAGCCAGGCCTCGACGCTGGCCACCGTCACCCAGCAGATCGGCATGAGCTTCGGCGTCAGCTTCGGCGCGCTGAGCCTGCACCTGGCGCGCGGCGGGGCGGGCGCGCCGCTGACCCCGCAGAGCTTCGTGCTGCCGTTCCTGCTGGTGGGGGCGACGACGCTGCTCGCCGTCCCCATCTACTGGTGCCTCAATCCGCGCGCGGGCGAGGGCATCAGCGGAAGGTGAGGCTCAGAGCGGGGGTGACGCCGGGAAGGCGCCTCGCTATACCCGCCCCGCAAAATGGAGGCTCCGCATGGAGATTCGCGAAGGGCTCACCTTCGACGACGTTTTGCTCGAACCCGGCCCGTCCGACGTTCTTCCCGCAAGCGCGAACACCGCCACCCGCTTCACCCGCGAGGTGAAGCTGAACATCCCGCTCGT
>JASLDZ010000092.1 GCA_030151985.1 Caulobacteraceae bacterium
GTTCTAGCCCCCGGCTCCCGCACATGCCAGACGCAGCCGGGACCTCGCCCGGAACCGGCGGCGAGGCCGGGTGTTCCGCGCCTGAGCCGTGGAACCGCGAAGGGGCGCTGCCATGACCGCCGTCTACAGTCCCGACGTCGCACCGGACCTGCAGCCGGGCGTCGTGCACTGGCAGCCGCGATCGGCCGCCCACGAGCGGCGCATCTTCGAGCAGCGGGTGGCGGCGGCGCTCGCGGCGACCGCGGTCGGGGCGCTGGCGGTGGGCGTCGTGGCGCTGGGCGTGGTCGTCGTCGGGCGACTCAGCGTCGGCCGCGCCCGCATCCGCAAGCTTCAGATCGACGACCTGGGGATCGGCCGCGTGCGCCGCCTGCGCCGCCCGTTCTGACCGTCAGGTCCCCGCCGCCAGGAAGGCGCGGCCGGCGGCGAAGTCGCCCACCTCCACCTGCGTCGCCAGCGTGCGCTCGCCCCCGGCGGCGGGCAGCGCGAGCTCTAGCCGCACGGTCTCTCGCGGATCGAGCGCCGCCAGCGCCGAAGCCGCCGCGTCGGGCAGCCGGTAGAGCACCCCGCCCTGCGGCGCGGCCACGCGCTCCGACGCCAAAAAGGCGCGGGCGGCGCCCGGCGGGGGACCGGAGGCGAGGTAGGGGTCGGGCGCCCGCGCCGGGTCGCGCAGCACCAGCCGCAGCGCATAGGCCTGGCCGCCCTCAGGCGCCTGCAGCCATACGGTGAGCCGGTCGGGCGCCTTGCTGTTCTCGCGCCTCAAGCCCAGCGTCGCCGGCCGCCCGGCGAGCTGCGCGGGGGTCGAGAGCGTCCAGTAGGGGCCGACCCGCGAAGGCCACCGCTGGGCGGACCAGGCGCCCTTGCCGCCGGGCAGGCTGAGCGAGCCCTGGCGCGACCAGCTCATGAAGGCGGCGCGCACGCGCTGGGCGGCGATGTGCAGCCCGGGGGAAGCGCAGGGCTCGCGCCGCGCCCGCTCCCGCGCCCGGTCGGCGGCCGCCTCGAGCGCCATCGGCGTGATCCCCGCCCTGAGCGCGGCGCCGTGGACCTGCAGGGTGGAGGCCTCCAGCGCCTGTCCGAGCTTGGCGTCGAACAGCGAACACTTCACGTCCGCCTCACGCATCAGCGTGCGCTCGTAGTAGAGGGTCTGGAGGCTCGCCGCCCGCGCCGCCAGGGGCGCCGAGGCGAGCAGCAGGCCGGAGGCGGCGGCGAGGGCGAGGCGCATGTCCGCCACCATCGCGCGCTCCGGCTTTCGACGAGGTTGACGGAAGGACACGCCCTGCCCGACGCGGTCGCCACCGAGCTGTGGGTCTCCGCCCTGATCCGCCGCGCGGGTCTTGGGGGCGCGAGCGCGGTCGTCGTGCGGAGGGGCGACCCGCAGGCGGGGGCGGTGCTGGTGAAGGTCTATGCCCAGTCCACCCGCGCCGCGCGGCTCTACGAGGAAGTGGCTCGGGGGGCGGGCGGGGAGCGCGCCTGGATGCAGCCCAAGGCGGGCCTGCCCGAAGCCGAGCTCGACGCCTACGCCGAGCGGCAGGCGCGCTACGACCCCGACCTGTGGGTGGTGGAGGTGGAGGACCGCGACGGCCGCCACTTCCTGACCGAGCCGGTGGACGACCCGCTCGATCCCGCCGCCCGCGCGGAGGACCTTCCGCCTTCGTCGTGAACGGGATGTTCACCCTGTCCTTGAACCGGATCGCAAGCGGCCCGCGCTAGGGTCGCGGCATGCTGTTCCTGATGAACGACGCGCTGCTGAACCTGGACGCGCAAGGGGTCGTGCCCCCGATCGCGCCCCAGCGCTTCCGCGCGCTGAGCCTGGACTTCGTGCTGAAGCTGGGCGCCGAGATGTTCGCGGAGAACCCGCTGCTGCACAGGGACGAACCCGAGCGCGCCCGCCGCCTGGCGCTCCTGATCCGCGCCAAGCAACCCGAGGTGAACGCCGCCCTGTTCGTGGCGCCCTCCGCCGCCTGCGAGCCTTCCGAGGTGACCCACCGCCTGGCCGAGGTCTCGATGGAGGCCATGGCCGCCCTCTACACCCGCGACCGCGAAGGCCTGCTCGACCCCGTCAGCGCCGACCGCGAGGTCTGGCGGCGGCTGGCGGCCTAGAAGGCGCTCCGTCTTCCCCGCTGAAGCCGCGCCGCCGATCTGCTAGGGTGGCCGGCATGCCCGCGCCCGCGCCCCGCACGATGACGGCCGACGAGTTCCTCGTCTGGCGCCTCGACCAGGAAGGCACGTGGGAGCTGGTCGACGGCGTGCCGCGGCTGAAGTTCGACAACGGCCCCCGGATGATGGCGGGCGGCACGTGGAACCACGCGCTGGTGGCGAGCAACCTGGTCGCCGCGCTGCGGCCCAGGCTGCGTGGCGGGCCGTGTCGCCCGGTCGGCTCTGACCTGGCCGTCCGTACCGATCGGGGCGGCCTGCGCCAGCCCGACGTCACGGTCGAGTGTGGCCGTCCGCGCGGAGACGACCTGACGGCGGCGGCGCCGCGGGCGATCTTCGAGGTGCTGTCGCCCTCAACCCGCCGCTTCGACCTGCTGCTGAAGGCGGACGAATACCGTCGCATGCCCGGCCTGGACCATCTGGTGCTCCTGGAGCCGGACCGTCCGCGCGCGCTGGTGTGGAGCCGTGAGGGTGGCGACTGGGGCGTGCAGGAGGTCGAAGGCCTCGCCGGCGAGATCCCGCTGCCCGCCGTGGGCGCGACCCTGCCCATGGCCGAGGTCTACGAGGACGTGGAGCTGGACGAGGCCTGAGCGGTTGCGCGGGCGCCCGCGCGCCTCTACGTCGCCGCCATGTCCACCCTCGCGCCCGCCGCGGAAGCCGCCCCCTCCACGCTTCCGAAGACGAGCTTCGCCGCCCAGGCGGCGAAGCGGCGGACCTTCGCGATCATCTCCCACCCCGACGCCGGCAAGACCACCCTGACCGAGCACCTGCTCCTGGCCGGCGGCGCGATCCGGGCGGCAGGGGCGGTGCGGGCGCGGGGCGAAAACCGGCGCACGCGGTCGGACTGGATGAAGATCGAGCGCGAGCGCGGGATCTCGGTCTCCGCGTCGGTGATGACCTTCGAGAGCGAGGGGCTGACCTTCAACCTGCTCGACACGCCGGGCCACGAAGACTTCTCGGAGGACACCTACCGCACGCTCACCGCCGCCGACGCCGCGGTGATGGTGCTCGACGCCGCCAAGGGCATCGAGCCGCAGACGCTGAAGCTGTTCGAGGTCTGCCGCCTGCGCGACATCCCCATCGTCACCTTCATCAACAAGATGGACCGCGAGGCGCAGGACCCGTTCGCGCTGCTGGACGAGATCGGCTCCAAGCTCGCGCTGGACGCGGCGCCGCTCTACTGGCCGGCGGGGAGCGGGAACCGCTTCAAGGGCATGCTCGACCTGCGGGCGGACGCCTTCGTCCCCTACGTGCGCAACCCCGACGAGGCGGACGAGGAGACGCTGAAGCCGGTCCCCTGGCGCTCGAACGCCACCGCCCGCCTGCTGGAGGAGGCCGAGGCTTGCGAGCTGGAGGAGAGCGCCGAGCTGGTGCGCGAGGCTTCCAAGCCGTTTGAGGAGGCGGCCTTCCGCGAGGGCCACATGACGCCAGTGATCTTCGGCTCGGCGCTACGCCACTTCGGCGTGGGCGAGCTCCTGCACACGCTGGCGTCGTTCGCGCCGCCCCCCGAACCCGTACCGGCGCGGCGTGGGGAGGCGGAGGTCGAGGTCGCCCCCACCGATCCCGAGGTCACCGGCTTCGTGTTCAAGATCCAGGCGAACATGGACCCGAACCACCGCGACCGGATCGCCTTCGTGAAGCTGTGCTCGGGTCGGTTCGCGCGAGGGATGAAGCTGAAGGTGCAGAACACCGGCCGCCAGCTCTCCGTGCACAACCCGATCCTGTTCCTCGCCAGCGACCGCGAGCTGGCCGAGGAGGCCTTCCCCGGCGACGTGATCGGCATCCCCAACCACGGCGTCCTGCGGGTGGGCGACAGCCTCTCGGAGACCGGCGCGGTCCGCTACGCGGGCCTGCCCAACTTCGCGCCCGAGATCCTGCGCCGGGTGCGGGTGAAAGATCCTCTGAAGGCCAAGCACCTCTCGCGCGCGCTGGAGGGGCTGGCGGAGGAGGGCGTGACCCAGCTGTTCCGGCCCGAGATCGGCGCGGACTTCATCGTCGGCGCCGTGGGCCAGCTGCAGTTCGAGGTGATGGCCGACCGGCTCGCGAACGAGTTCGGGCTGGAGGTGCTGTTCGAGCCCGCCCCCTACTCCGACGCCCGCTGGCTGAAGGGCGACAAGGCGGACCTCGAGGACTTCGCCGGCAAGCACAGGGGCGCCATGGCGCGCGACATCGACGCCGACCCCGTCTTCCTCGCCAAGAGCGCGTGGGAGGTGGGGTATGTGGAGGAACGCTTCCCCAAGGTGCGCTTCGGCCGGGCGAAGGAGCGGGGCTGACCCGCGCCGTCGCGCGCAGGTCGGGTCAAGGCCGTAGAGCGCAGGCGCAGCCGGAGCGTGCCTTGACCCGCCCGAGCACGGCGGCAGGTCCACCACGGTGGTCGGAGGTGTTCCACCACGCACGTCGCGCTCGCGTCACGCGGACCTCTGCGCTGCAGCGCACTGCCACCGTGCTCGGGCGCGTCAAGGGACGCCTTCGGCTCTTCGCCCTTGACCCGCCCTGCGCGCGGCGGCCGACCGGAGGGGTCGGGACGCAGGGCGTCGCCTGAAGATTCGACAAGCCTGCGGCGCGTCGAACACTGGGCTATGGGCAAGCAAGAAAAAGGAAGGATGAGGGGCGAGGGCGTGAGGTCGCGCGCTGCACACCTCTCCCACAGGGGGAGATGTGTGGGGTTATCCCCGCCCTCCGCCGCACGTGCATCATCGCCAGTGACCCCGCGGCGAGGGGAGGGCGCTTGGATCCGCAGCCCGAAGCGGCCGCGGGGCGGCGACGAGCGGGGCTCGCCCGCCCCTACGAAAGGGCGGGGTCCGGCCGGCGGTGGATCGCCGGCCGCCCGCTCCGGGCCTCCACGCCGATCGGGGCTAACCGGGCCTATAAGTCCTGGACGATCCCCTCCCCGGCGGGCTCGGAGATAATGTCGCGCGGAGCGTCGAGCCCGCGCCGAAACTCACCTTCGGCGCCACACCCCCACGGTCCTCCGGGCGCAGGCCCGGCGCTCCGCACACCTCCCCACGCCTCCCGCCCCAGGGCGAGAGCGGCACGGCGCGTGCGCGCCGCCTTCCCGACGCCGGTCTTCCCCGCGTAGGCTCCCACGACAGAGCACCGGGAGAGGCGCGCATGGCCTTCGACGACTACGCCGAGCATGACGGGGTGGGGCTCGCCGAGCTGGTGCGGCGGCGCGAGGTCACGCCCG
>JASLDZ010000101.1 GCA_030151985.1 Caulobacteraceae bacterium
ACGTGCTCCGGCACGGGCTGGCCCTGGTGGCAGCTGAAGCAGGTGACGCCGTTCGCGCCCACGTGGCTCGACCAGTCGGCGTTGATGTGACGCGTCATGGCCAGCATCGTGCGGGCGGCCGCCTTGTGCGGGTTGGCGTCCGACGCGTAGTCGCCGCCGCCCGCGTGGCAGAAGCCGCAGCCCGCGTTCGGCCCGCTCTTGGGCGCGACCCAGGCGGTCATGGCGTTCTGCAGGCGCATGAAGTCGCCCGCGTTCAGGTCGGTCAGGACCTTGACGTTCTTGAACGCCGCGGTCGCGGGCCGGGCGTCGTCGGCCACGACGGGGAGCTGGGGGGCGGCCGGGTTCTGCGCCTTGGCCTCCGCCTCGGTGGGCGCGAACTGCACCATCGCCTGTCCGGGCGGCCCGACCTCGCGGCTCGGGCCGGGCCAGCGCCAGGTCGGCACCAGCCCGATGAAGAGGATCACCAGCAGCGCGGCGGCCGCCGCCAGGTAGGTCCAGCGCATCCTCATCGCGTCGCCCCCGCGGGTGCAGGTGCGGGCGCCGGGCGCGGGACGGCGACGGGCGGCGGAGCGGCCTCGACCCGTCCCAGGCGGGCGTTCAGGTCGCGCAGCACCTCGGGCGGGGGCTGGGCGGGGAGGGCGCCGGCGGGGGCGTACTCCGGCGCGATGCCGTGCTTGACCCCCCACAGGTACCAGTTGTCGACCACCGTGCCGGTCAGCAGGATGCCGATCCCGCCGGTCAGCGTCGTCAGCGTCGCGAACCAGAAGATCCAGCGGTGGATCGACTCGAAGGTGGCGTTGAAGCCCATCGTCCAGCGCCAGAACAGCGCCGCCCGCTCCTGCGCGCTCGAGCGGTCGACGATGTCGTGGCTCTCGCGCTCGCCGCCGAACTTGGCCACCGCCAGGATGGTGCCGGCGTGCATGCAGAACAGCATCGTCGAGCCGTAGAGGAAGACGATCGAGAGCATGTGGAGGGGGTCGTAGAACAGGTTGCCGTAGCGGACCGAGAAGGTCGCGGTCCAGTTCAGGTGCGGGATCACCCCGAACGGCACCGCCTCGCTCCAGCTGCCCATCATCAGCGGGCGGATGAAGCCCAGCACGAGGTAGAGCCAGATCGCCGACGCGAAGCACCAGCTCACGTGCGTGCCCATGCCGAGCGCCTTGGCGCGGGTGTACATCCGCGTCCACCAGAACAGGATCGAGGCGGTCAGGAAGAAGCCCGCCATCAGCCACCAGCCGCCCTCGGCCAGCGGCGGGATCGACAGGCCGTACTTGGGGGCCGGCGGCTCCAGCGAGAGGAACGGCAGCATCTTGACGAAGCGCAGCAGGTTCCAGTCGACCTGCGCCAGCATGTTCAGGCCGATGATCTCGATGGCCACGAAGCCGCAGACCAGCGAGCAGATCCCGTAGACGCCGAGGTAGGTCGGCAGCACCTGCGTCTCGCCGATCCGGCCCAGCAGGACGGAGTGGATCGCCTTGCCGACGCGGGGCCGGTCCCGGGGGGGCAGGGGCGGGCCGTCCTCGTCGGGGCCGACCATGACCACGGCGTTGTAGAGGGTGTGAAAGCGCGCCATCGCCCTAGAGCCCGTTCCAGATCGGGATGGAGAGCCACCAGTTCCACCAGTAGGGCCAGCCGTGGGTCCAGAACGGGCCGGAGATGATCATGCAGATCGCGCTCCAGATCCCGGCGTTGAGCGCCAGGAAGAAGCCCAGCCGGTGGATGCCGAGCTCCCCGATCGAATAGGTGATGGTGTCGCGGAAGTAGGCGCTCTCGTGCTCGCCCGCCTTGGCGGTGTTTCCCTTGCCGGGGTTCACCGCCGAGAGGATCTCGCCCCCGTGCATCCCCAGCGCCAGCGTCGTGGTGAAGAAGCACGTCACCGCGATCATGTGCGCGGGATTGTAGTGGAAGTGCAGGTACTGGTAGCCGGTGTTCGACACCCAATCGAGGTGGCTCATGATCCCGTACGGGAAGCCGTAGCCCCAGGCGCCCAGCATCACCGGCCGGATCACCACCAGCGTCACATAGGCGAAGATCGCCGCCGAGAAGCCGATCGGCACGTGCAGGTCCATGCCGAGCTTGCGCGCGATCTCCACCTGCCGCAGCGCCCAGGAGACGAAGGCGCCGATCGCGCAGATGGTGATGAGCTGCCACAGGCCGCCGTCCTTCAGGGGAGCGAACCGCAGGCCGTAGGCGATCGGCGGCGGGGCGATGGAGATGCGGAACAGCGCCCAGGTCGGGCCGATCGCAGCGCCATAGACGATCAGCACGGTCCCGAAAATCGCAAATATTGCAGCGCTGACACCGAACGCGCCGACGTAGAAGGGGCCGATCCAGAAGTCGAACAGGTCGCCGCCGACCAGCGTACCGCCCCTGATCCTGTACTTCTGCTCGTAGCTGAGCATGGGCATGCCGGACGTACCCTGGGAAGGTTACCGCAGCCCCGCCTCGGGACGGGAGCTGCTTTGTCAATATCGGTTGACGACACAATCTGTCCAGTGAAACTTACAAAATCCGCGGAGGTTCAATCATGTCATTTGGCAAGGCGAGCGCGGCGGCCGCGGCCTGCATGACGCTGGTCGCCGGGCCCGCGGGCGCGGCGGAGGCGACGTCGGCGCTGGCGTGGTCGACCTACCTGCGGGCAGGACCCAGCGAGACCTCCGCCGCGCTCGACGAGCTGGCGCACGACGTCACGGTGCGGGTGCTGGGCTGCGACGCCCGCTGGTGCCACGTCGCGGACGGCACGGTGCAGGGCTATGTCGACCGCGACGCGCTCGCGCTGCCCCGCGTGCCGCCGCCGGACGCCTCCGCGCTCGGCCACTGCACGATCGCCGCGCTTTCGGACGCGCCGAACGGGGCGCCGACCCGCCTCTGCGACAGCGGCCGGCGCTGAGCGCGCGTCAGAGCTCCTTGGCCACCTGGCCGTAGGAGATCAGGGCGAAGAGGAAGGTGCCGCCGATCACGTTCCCCGCCAGCGCCGGCCCCGCGAAACCGGTCAGCATCGCCGGCAGGCTCAGCTCGCCCTGCAGCACCAGCATGAAGGCCTCCAGGCTCCCCGCCACGATGTGCGCGAGCTGGGCGGCGGCGATCAGGTAGGTCATCAGGAGCACGATGGTGGGCTGCGCCTGCCCCGCGCTCGGCAGCAGCCAGACCATGGCCGCGATGATGAAGCCCGCCGCCACCGCCCGCATGAACATCTCCGCGGGCGGGTGCGCCATGGCCTCGCGCGCGACGGCCAGCATCGCCTCCCGCACGTCCGGCGAGACCGTCGAGGCGTAGGTGTAGAACAGCGCCGCGCAGAAGGTGCCGACGAAGTTGGCCGCCAGCACGACGCCCCACAGCCGGCCCATGCGCCCGAGGTTCTTCAGCGAGGGTTCGGCGGCGACAGGCAGGACCGGGGTGATGGTGTTCTCGGTGAACAGCTGGTGGCGCGCCATCACCGCGACCAGGAAGCCCACCGTGTATCCCAGGCTCGAGACCAGCTCCCGCCAGGGCGCGTCGGGCAGGTGCGCGCGCAGCACGCCCTGCGCCAGCAGCGACAGGCTGAGCGACAGCCCCGCGGCCACGCCGGACCACCAGAGCGACAGGATCGGCCGCTCCATCTCCTCCTCGCCCTCGCGGCGCAGCACCTCGTAGATCAGCGGCGCGCTGAGGCGGGAGCTGGCCTCGATGTCGCGGGCCTCCTTGGCGGTGCGCGCGTGGTCGCCGCCGCCTTCGTCCTCCCCGCCGTCCTTCGGGGCTTCGGCTCGATCGTCCTTCTGGCGCGTCATGGCGAGGCCTCGGTCGCCGGCCGGGAGAAGGCGGCCGGGTCCGCCTCGCTCCAGCCGCCGCCTATGGCCTTGTAGATCGCCACGACGTCGGTCGCGAGCGAGGCGTCCGCCTGGGTCAGCTGGTCCTGCACCTGCAGCAGCGAGGCCTGCGCCTGGTAGACGGCGGTGTAGTCGGTGAGGCCTGCGCCATACTGCTGGCGCGCGATGCCGTAGGCGCTGGTCGCGGCCTTGAAGGCGCCGGAGACCGAGGTCCAGCGCCGCTGGTCCGCGTCGTAGCGGGCGATGGCGTCCTCCGTCTCCCGAAGCGCGTTCAGCGCCGTGTCGCGGTAGGCGAAGAGGGCCTCGTCGCGCGCCGACCGGGCCGAGCGCACCCCCGCCCGCAACCGGCCGCCCTGGAACAGGGGGGCGGAGCCCTGGGCGAGGGACAGCAGCGTGCCGCTCGGCTTCATGAACATGTCGGCGATCGCCACCTCCGAATAGGTCGGCAGCAGCGTCAGGTTCAGCGTCGGGAAGAGCTGGGCGGTGGCGACGCCGATCTGCGCGTTGGCGGCCGCCAGCCGCCGCTCGGCCGCGCGGAGGTCGGGGCGGCGGCGGAGAAGGTCGGAAGGCAGGCCCGCGGGCAGGGTCGGCGGGACGGGCGGAAGCGCGCCGGTCGGCTTCAGCTCCTCGGCCAGCGCCTCGGGCGGCTCGCCGATCAGGGTGGCGATCGCGTGCCGCTGGGCGGCGACGTCGGCCTCGACCTGCGGGATCTGGCTCTCGGTGTTGGCGAGCTGGGTGCGCTGCTGGTCGACGTCCAGGTTGGTGACCAGGCCCGCCTTGAAGCGGTCGCCGATGATCTTGAACAGGCCGCGCTGGCGCTCGAGGTCCGCGTTCAGGACGCCCAGCCGCGTCTGGTCCGCGCGGAGCTGCAGGTAGGCGTCGGCGAGCTGGGAGACGAGGCTGACCTCGCTGTCGCGCGCGGTCCAGACCTGCGCCTCCTCCTGCGCGCGGGCGGCCTCCACGCCCCGGCGGCCGCGGCCGAAGAGGTCCAGCTCCCAGGCGGCGTTCAGGCCGACGGAGAACAGCTCCGCGCGGTTGGGCAGCGACAGGCCGCCGCCCTGCCCGGCCATGGCCGCGCCGCCGGCCGCTGCGCCGCCCGACGCCGCTCCCCCCGCGGCCGCTCCTGACTGCGCGCCGCCGCCCAATCCCGAGAGGGTGCGGCCCTTGGTGTCCACGCGGGCGGCCATGCTGGTGGCGCTGACGGTGGGGAGCTCGGCCGCGCGGGCGACGACCACCTGCTCGCGCGCCTGGCGGATGCGGGCGCCGGCCTCTGCGAGCGTCAGCGACCCCTTCAGCGCGCGCTCGACCAGGGAGTCGAGTTCGGGATCGCCGAATTGGCGCCACCAGGCGGCGAGGTCCGCCTCGTCCGGGGTGACCCGGCTCAGCGTCGCCTGGCCGCCCTCGCCCGCCCGCGACTCGAACGCCTGCGGCGAAGCGAGCTCGGGCTTGGCGTAATTCGGTCCGACGGTGCAGCCGGCGACCGCCGCCGCCGTCAGCAGCACGGCGAGGAGCGACGACGGCCTCATGCGGCGCCTCCCTGGGCCTGCCCCTGGGAGGCGCTCTTCAGCAGGAAGGCGCAGGGCGTGACGACGGCCACGAAACACATCAGCGCCCAGAACACGTCGACGTAGGAGAGCATCGCCGCCTGCCGCGT
>JASLDZ010000111.1 GCA_030151985.1 Caulobacteraceae bacterium
CCCAGTTCGGCGAACAGCGAGCGCCACTGTCCGACGACGGCGGGCTTGGAGAACTCGCCCTCCACCCGCGCGAGGCCTGCGGCGCGCAGGCGTCGCCGCAGGGGCTCGTCGTCCAGCACGCGGCGCACCGCGGCGGCGAGCGCCGCGTGGTCGTCGACGGGTGTGAGCAGCCCGTCTTCCCCGTCGCGCACCAGGGCGGCGGGACCCGCGGAAGCGGCGGCCACCAGCGGCAGGCCGTGCGCCCACGCCTGGATCACCACGTTGCCCAGGGGCTCGAACCGCGAGGGGAAGACGCAGACGTCGGCCGCGCGGTAGAGGGCCGAGGCGTCCGACCGCCAGCCCAGGAAGCGCACGCGGTCGGCGACGCGCAGCTCGACCGCCAGCCGCTTCAGCCGCCCCTCCAGCAGGCCCGCGCCCGCGATCCAGAGCCAGGCGTCGGGAAGCTGGGCGAGCGCCCGCAGCGCCACGTCGTGCGCCTTGACCTTGTGCAGCCGTCCCATGGCCAGGAGCAGCGGGACGCCCTCGGGCGTGTCGAACTCGGCGCGGGAGACCGCGGGCTCGGGCCCGGCTTGGGCGAAGTTGGCGATGTAGCGCACGCGCCGCGCCGGCCAGCCGTTATTGACGATGTACTCCACGATGTTGGGCGTGTTGGCCACGAGCAGGTCGCAGCCCTTGTAGTATTTCAGGTCGTAGTATCCGCCGAGCCGGCCCACCCGCTTCCACGGCCCCTTCGGCGCGAACCGGCCTGCGCGGTTCATCCACTGCAGCAGGAGCCCCGCCTTCAGCGTGCGGGCCGTGCGCGCGATGCGCGGCCGGGTGGTGAGGTCGAGCGGGCCGCCGAACGGCGCCTCCACGGCGGGCACGTGGCCGTCGGCCAACGCCGCCTCGCGGCCGGCATGCGGCCGGATCACCGCGCCCTGCTCGACACCGTCCTCCGACAGCGCGCGGACGAGGTCGACGAAGTAGGTCTCGGCCCCGCCGTCCTTGTCGGAGCCCATGAGGTGAAGGACGGTCAAACGCGGCTTCCCCTGGAACCGGCGGCCAGCCCCGGCGGCCGCGCCCGCGGCCCGCAAGGGCCGCGCGCCGCCCGCGAGGGGCTGAGGTCGCGACTGTCTACGCATGGGCCGACGGCGCGGCAACCCGTCGCACCCTGCGCGCGAGTGCGGTCGGCGGGGCGCGGCTAGGGCGGAGGCCGGCTCGGCGCCGAAAGGGCCCGGCACAGAAGCGCCGCCGCGACCCCGGCGTCGGGCACGCACCGGAGCATCGGCTCGGCGCGAAGCAGCGGCCAGGGGCGGACGTGCGGCCAGAGCTTGGGGTAGATCACGCCGGGACCGGGCTTCAGGCGCAGGGCGACGTCGCCGGTCCCGTCGCGGTGGGTGCGCGCGGCCACCGCCTCGATGGCGGCGAAGGGGATGACCAGCGTCGCCCGCAGCGCCAGCCCGTAGCGCAGCGTGACGCTGCGGGACTCGATCGTGTAGCGCGTGGTGCGCCGGGTGAGGGCCGCGAGCAGGAGGAGGCCACAGAGGACGATGGCCGACACCACAAGCAGCCGCCCCTCCGCCCCCCACGCCGCGGTCCGCTGGGCGGGCGCGGCGAAGGCCAGGCGCAGACCGTCGGCGGCCAGGACCGCGAAGTAGGCCGCCACCCACCGGACCTTCCAGATGTGCACGGCGCTCGCCCACCAGCCGGGCCGGCCCTCCCACAGGGCGACCGCCTCGGGCCGGCCGCTCGCGATCGCGCCGGGAGCGGCGACGATGGGAGTGAGGGCGTTCATGGCCGCGCTTCCGCTCCGCCGCGGAGCCGACGGTCGCCGCGCCGCTCCCACGGGGCCAGGCGGGGCGGGCCGCGGCGGGCCTCGCGTTCGAGGAAGGCGCCGCCCGCGTAGAAGGCGTTGATCCGGTCCTCCTCGCGCGCCGTCGCCATGTCGGGCTGGGCGAGCCTCGGCGCGCGGGCGAGCAGCGCCGCCCGCACCGCCCGCAGCGCCACCCGCGCCGGGGTCCGGCGGATGTCGGTGTGGTGGATGGGCAGCAGCGCCGAGCCGCCGCCGTCGTCCAGCTCCACCTCCAGGTAGCGCAGGATCTTCACGCCGCGATCCACCCACAGGTCGCCGACCACGCCCGCGCGGGCGCCCCAGGCGTCCACCACCGGCAGGCCTCGCGGATCGAGGTCGCCCTTGGCGACGCGCCAGCCCTCGACCGCGCGCAGCGGGGCGAGCTGGGTGACGCCGGGGGCGAACCACAGCGGCTCCTGCCGCCGGTCGGCCCAGGCGGCGGGGCCCACGCCGTCCGCGAGGGGGTCGCCCGTGGGCTGCAGCGACGAGCCGGGGAAGGGGAAGGCGTGCTCGGCGGCGAGCGGGCGTTCCGCCTCCGGGTGCGGCGCGAACGCCACGCCGCCCTGGCGCAGCAGGAAGGGCTTGGGCGCGGGCATGGTCGGGAAGCCTTCCCCGTCGCTTCCCCCGGCCGGGTCGACGAGCGGATAGCCCTCTCGCTTGTCCTCCCGCCGCAGGTGCAGGACGAGGCCGAAGAAGAAGATGAAGAAGGCGACGACCAGGAGCTGGGCGACGTCCACGTCTCCGATGATCGCGCCGGGCTGCATGGGCTTGGCTCCTCAGCCGTGCGCCGGCGGCGGGGCGGCGGCCGCGACGGTCGTGGGGGGAGGCGCCCGCAGGCCGGGGAAGCCGCCCGCCGGGGCGGCCGGGTCGCGCGGCTTGGGCGCGCCGCGATGGCAGGTGCCGCAGTCGGCGAGCGCGTTCCCCTTCTGCGCCCCCCGCTCGCGGTCGGGCAGGCTCAAGGGCCGCGCGTTGCCGGACTGCCAGCGGGTGAGCAGGTCCTCCTGCGCGAGCTTCAGCAGGAAGTCGCGGTTCAGGTCGCGCGTCATCACGATGCCGGTGTAGCCGGTCCAGCGCATGGGGGTGCTCTGGCGCCAGTCGGCGAAGTTCCTGGAGTGGTGGCAGTAGCCGCAGTTGACGCCCATACCGTCCGACATCTGCATCATCGCCTCATAGAGGCGCTTGGGCTCGACGAAGGTGGGGGCGGTCCCGGTCGGCAGCGCGGTCAGCGTCTGGCCGTGCGCGGGCGTGGCCTGCAGCAGGTACTCCTCGTAGCCCTGGAACGGGAAGAAGTCGTGCACGGTGCGCGAGGCCTCGTTCCAGTCGTCGCTGGGCTCGGTGCCGCGGGGGCGAGGGCGCGGCGCGCTCTGGAACCAGACGTGCTCCGGCACGGGCTGGCCCTGGTGGCAGCTGAAGCAGGTGACGCCGTTCGCGCCCACGTGGCTCGACCAGTCGGCGTTGATGTGGCGCGTCATGGTCAGCATCGTGCGCGCCGCCGCCTTGTGCGGGTTGGCGTCGGAGGCGTAGTCGCCGCCGCCCGCGTGGCAGAAGCCGCAGCCCGCGTTCGGCCCGCTCTTCGGCGCGACCCAGGCGGTCATCGCGTTCTGCAGGCGCATGAAGTCGCCCGCGTTCAGATCGGTCAGGACCTTGACGTTCCTGAACGCCGCGGTCGCGGGCCGGGCGTCGTCGGCCACGAGGGGGAGCTTGGGGGCGGGCGGGTTCTGCGCCTTGGCCTCCGCCTCGGTGGGCGCGAACTGCACCATCGCCTGTCCGGGCGGCCCGACCTCGCGGCTCGGGCCGGGCCAGCGCCAGGTCGGCACCAGCCCGATGAAGAGG
>JASLDZ010000219.1 GCA_030151985.1 Caulobacteraceae bacterium
ACAGCGCCAGCCCGCCTCCCAGCACCAGACCGCCCGCCACCAGCGTCGTGCGGGGGCCGAACGTGCGCAGCACCACGGTAGGCGCGAGGCTCGCCAGCCCGCAGGCGACCGCCAGGAGGGTGAAGCCCAGCCCAGCGTCGCCCCAGCTCCACTTCAGCTCGCCGATCATGGCGGGCAGCACGACGCCCAGCGACGTGAAGGTCGCCGCGGTGATCTGGAAGAACAGCGCCGAGAGCGCGGCGAGCGCCAGCCAGGCGCGGGGGGACTCAGAACTCACGCTTGATCCTCACCCGCCAGGTACGGCCCTGGATCGGCAGGGCGGCGACCTCGGCGTAGACGTCCGCCACCGGCGTGAACGCCATGCGGTCCAGCACATTGTCGAGGTTGGCGGTCAGCCGCCAAGGGCCATAGGCATAGAAGCCGGAGAGGTCGAACAGGGCATAGGCCGGCAGCTTCACGGCGCCCGGGATCACGCCCTGCGTATGGCCAATGGCGCTGGTGCCGCCGGTGGCGCCGAGCTGGCCCCAGTCGTGGCGGTCGCCCGTCCAGGTCGCGTGCAGGCTGGCGACGTAGTGGGGGATGTTGCTGTCGGTGTAGTCGCCCGGCCGAAGCTGGCTCAGCGCATAGACCACATAGCCGCCGCCGTAGCCGTCCTGCGGAGCGACACCTGCGGCGCTCGGCGGGATCACCGTGAAGGCGTTGTCCGGTCCCCGCACGGTCGAGCGCTGCAGGTTCCCGGCGAACTGCACGCTCCACTGGCGGGTGGCGAGCCAGCGCGCCTCCAGCTCCGCCCCCTCCCCGCGCACGCCCGCCACGCTGTTCCCCTGGCCGAGCTGGGTGCGCGTCTGGCGGTAGACGGCGACCGAGCCGGTGAGCCGCGAGTCGAGCAGCCGCCACTTCACCCCGGCCTCCGACAGGTGTGAGGTGGAGAGCCAGGCCCCGGACGCGATCAGCTGCGGCGCCACGCCCCCCGCCTGCCCCGTCTCCAGCGCCTGCGTCCGCGCCAGCGTCACGTAGGGGCGCAGGCCGAAGGGGGCGGCGTAGGCGAGCGAACCGTTCCAGCTCCAGCCGTCGTCGTTCACGCTGTAGCGCTGGCCGGGCGTGACGCCGAACACCACCGTGCCGTCGTCGCGGCTCTTCAGGTCGTAGCCGTCCCAGCGCAGGCCGCCCTGCAGCTCGAACCCGGCCCATTTGGCCAGCGCCTGGCCAAACAGGCCGCCGTCGGTGGTGCGGCTCCTGACGTCGGTCTCCCAGGTCAGGCCGCAGCCGCAGGGCTCGCTGGAAAAGGGGTCGTCGACGATGTCGGTGGGAGTCGGGCCGTAGCTGAGGTCGCGGCGGTCCAGCGCCAGGTTGCCGCCGTTGAAGCTCTCTCGCTGGCGGCCGTCGTACCAACGGAAGGAGCCGCCCGCGATCGTATCCAGGTGCACGGGGCCCAGGTCGCGGGCGGCGGTCCAGGAGAGGCGCGTCTCCACCGTGCGCGCCTGGTAGTCGGCGGGGAAGCCGTAGGAGACGAAGCGGCTGTTGGCGAGGTCGTCGTAGAAGACCTGCAGCGCGATCCGGTCGCCGTTCGCGAGGCTGCGGGTCAGGCCCGCGACCACGGTGTGGGTGTCGGTGTCGGAGAAGTCGCGGTCCGACTTGAAGACGGTGCGCCGGTCGAGCTGGGTGGTTCCGACGCCGGTGTCCAGCGTGAACCGCGGGTCGGCGCCCGGCGGGAAACCGAAGTAGCCGGCGAGCAGGCCGCCCGGCCCGATCTCGTTGGGCGTCAGCCGGCCGTTGCCGTCCAGGTCCTTCAGCGTGGTGTCGCGTCCGGTGATGTAGGTCCCGTGGTCGACGAGGTCCTGCGTCAGCCGGTTCCAGCCGATCGTCTGGTCCTGCCCCTCCTCGTGGAAGAACTCGGTGGAGACGGAGGCCCGCCACCCGGGGGCGAGGTCGAGGTCGGCGGCGGCCTGCAGCAGGAGGTGCCGCGGGTCGATGCCGCGGTAGTACTCCGGCCCCGTCTCGCCCTCGGCGTAGAGGTAGGCGCCGCCCCGACGGTCGCCGAGGCGGAAGGGCGTGGCGAACTCGCCGTCGAGCACGCCGTAGCCGTAGGCGCCGCCCCCCGCCTCCACCGATCCGTAGGGCTGGTCGGGGAAGCCGCGCTCGGGATCGCGCGCGGTCCTGGGCGTGATGTTCAGGAAGCCGCCCACCTTGCCGGGGCCGTAGAGCGGCGTCGGCGGCCCGCGCACGATCTCCACCCGCTCGGCGGCGCCCAGCGGGGTGGCGTAGGTGCCGCGGTTCTCGATCCGCTTGAAGCCGTCGAAATAGGTCTCCGCCAGCGTGCCCCGCAGCGCGAGCGCGCCCGCCACGCCGTAGTAGCTGTCGGTGAAGGCGCCGGGCGAGACCGCGGTCAGCGCGTCGATGCCGCGCACGCCATAGCGATCCAGCGTCGCGGCGCTCGCGAAGGTGGCCGAGCGGGGGGTCTCGAGCAGCGTCTGCGGCAGGCCGGTGACGCTGCGCGTCGATCGCCGCTCCAGCAAGCCCGCCGGATCCGCCGTGACGGTGACCTCCGAGACCACGGGAGCGGGGGGGAGCTCAGGCTGGCCCGCCTGCGCGCGCGCCACTACGGGCGTCGTCGCCAAAAGCCCCGCCGCGAGGATCGTGGATCGCTTCCGCCCCATGCGCCGCAGATATTCGGCAAGAGTTCACGGCGCAATAGCCAAGTCTACTTGATGTCAGCTGACATTTCAGCCGAAATACTTGCGGAGCTTCGGCCTTAGCTATCCCGGCAGCCTCACCGTCGCGCGCAGGCCGCCCATCGGACTCTTGTCCAACTCAACGTCGCCGCCGTGGCCGCGGGCGACGTCGCGCGCGATGGCGAGGCCCAGCCCCACGCCCTTGGCGTTCTGGTTGCGCGAGGGGTCGAGGCGGCCGAACGGGCGGAAGGCCTCTTCGTAGCGGTCGGGCGGGATGCCGGGGCCGTCGTCGTCCACGCTCACCTCCAAGCCGCCGAACGGGGTGCGCTGGGCGGCGACGCGCACGTGCGCGCCGTGGGCGGCGGCGTTCTGCACGAGGTTCGCGAGCGCGCGCTTGAAGGCCTTGGGCCGGATCGCGGCGGTGAGCGCCGGGTCGGCCTCTACCGCCACCTCCGCCCCGGCCCGCCCGGCGTCGCGACCGACCTCCTCCAGCAGCGACCGCAGCGGCGCCTCGCGCACCGCCTCGCCCTCCTGCCCGCGAGCGAAGGCGAGGTACTCGTCGATCATGTGCTCCATCTCGGAGAGGTCGCGCTTGATGTCGTTCACGCGGGGCGAGGGCTCGGCCAGCGCCGCCTGCAGCTTCAGGCGGGTCAGCGGCGTGCGCAGGTCGTGGCTGACCGAC
>JASLDZ010000220.1 GCA_030151985.1 Caulobacteraceae bacterium
GGAGGAGAAGGGGCGGGGAGGTGCGGGGTCTCTCTCCTCCCCTGCGGAGCGGGGGAGGTGGCGCGCGCCGTAGGCGCGTGACGGAGGGGGCCTCCCGGCGGTAGGTCTCGCGCCATGCGCACCACGCCCGGCACGCTCAGCTTCGCCCGGCGGCTGCGGCGGGAGATGAGTCCGCCGGAGGTGCGGCTGTGGGTGCGGTTGCGGGAGACGCAGCCGGGGTTTCCGCGGTTCCGGCGGCAGCATCCGATGGGGCCGTACGTGCTCGACTTCTTCTGCCCCGCCGCGCGGCTGGTGGTGGAGGTGGACGGGTGGGTGCATGGCACCGATGACCGGCCGGAGCGCGACGCGCGGCGGGATGCGTGGCTGGAGGGGCGGGGGTTCGAGGTCATGCGGATTGCGGCGTCGGAGGTGATGGCCGAGCCGGACGAGGTGGCGGATGGGTTGGCGCGGTATGCGCTGGAGCGGGCGGGGAGGCCCCCTCCGTCACGCGCCTGACGGCGCGCGCCACCTCCCCCGCTGCGCAGGGGAGGAGAGGAGGTCGACGCCGGCCGGCGCCGCCGCGGCGAACCTGGGCGTCCGCCCCCGGGGCGGGCTTGCGGCGCTACAAGGCTTGCGAGCGAGCGACTTCTTGAAAGCGACACGGGGGCGTCGCCCTCGGCCTCTACATCCGTCACGGACCCGCCGTGCGGCGGGCGGGGGCTCGGGGGATGGTCGTGCGCGCACGTGGAGCAGTCCGGTCGGCCCTGCTGGCCGGGGTCGGGAGCCTGGCCCTTTGGGGCGCCGTCTGCGGATCGGCCCTGGCCGCGCCGGCCCCCGCCGCCGCTCCCGCTCCCAGCCCCGGCGACGCGGACCAGCCCGCCTCCGTCGGCGAGGTGGTCGTCACCGCTCCGCGCGAGGAGGTGAAGGCGCGCCAGGTGCAGTTCGCGGCCCCCAACATCGTGAACGTCCAGTCCGCCGAGACGATCGCCAAATACCCCGACTTCAACGCCGCCGAGGCGCTGGGGCGCGTGCCCGGCGTCTCGCTCTCCAGCGACACGGGCGAGGGGCGCTTCGTCAACATCCGCGGCCTGGACGCCAACCTGAACGGCGCCACCTACGGCGGCGTGGTGCTGCTGAACACCAACCCAGGCGGCACGGCGGCGGGCGGCGGCGGCCGCGCCGTGGAGTTCGACACCATCCCGACCGGAGCTATCGACGGGATCGTCGTCACCAAGACGCTCCAGCCCGATCACGAGGCCGAGGGGCTGGGCGGCTCGGTCGAGCTGACGCCGCGCCAGGCGGCCAGCATCACCAAGCCGTTCGCCGACCTGACGCTGGGCTACGGCTACGAGCCGCTGCACGACCACGGCGGACCCTTCAACGCCGAGGTCGCGGTGGGCGCGCGCTTCGGCTTCGCCAACGGCCGCCCCGTGGTCGACGGCATGGGCGAGCCGCCGCCGGCGCTGGGCGGCTGGATCTCCAACCCCACGCCGTTCTCGTTCGTGCTCACCTACTCGCGCCGCGACGACCGGCGGGGCGTCGACGACGTCGAGCAGGGCTACATCGACGACGGGCTGGCGCCGTCGCGCGCCTCGAGCGGGTTCGACCTGCGGCGGTACGACTACCACCGCCGCCGCTTCGGCTACGGCGGCGAGTTCGACTTCACGCCCAACGACGACCACCGCTTCTACATCCGCGCCGACGTGGCCGGATACACCGAGGCGGTGCACAAGAACTTCCTCCTGTTCCGCAACGTGGACGCGGCCGAGGACGGCGACACCGGGGCCGTTCCGGTCGACCCGGCCAACGCCCGCGGCTTCCTCGTCACCACCCAGCCGCAGATCACCCTGACCGACGAACAGGAGACGCACCGCAACCAGGTCTACGTCCTGGGCGGGGTGGACCATTTCGGGCGCGCGGTGCTCGACTACCACGTGGCCTATAGCCGGGCGACGTTCAGCGTCGGCTACAACATCGGCGCGCGGTTCGCCGGGCCGACGGTTCCCTTCACCTACGACAACGTCAGCGACGTCGACTACCCGAAGTTCGGCTTCCCCTCCGGCTTCAACGTCAACGACGCCACCCAGTACAAGCTGAACCGGCTCACCGACAGCGCCGAGGCCGACCGCGACGAGGAGCGGACCTATGCGGTCAACTTCCTGTTCCCGCTGAAGCTGTTCAGCGACGACGACCGGGTGAAGGTCGGCGTTCAGGCGCGCATCCGCGACAAGGCGATCGATCCGTCGACCGACGGCTTCAGCGGCGTGCCCAATCTCCTGCTGTCCGACGCGTCGGGCGCGCCCAACGTCTTCTACGACGGCCGCTACAGCAACGGCCCGTTCATCGACCGCTACGCCATCCGCGCGCTGGTGGCCGGCGGGAGCGGCGTGGTGAACAAGGGCCTCTCCCTCGACACCAGCGGCTATCTGCGCGCGAACGAGAACATCTACGCGGGCTATGCGCAGTACGACGTGCAGTGGAACAAGCTCGGCGTGCTCGCCGGGGTGCGCGTGGAGCGGACCGAGGCCGACTACACCGGCATCGTCGAGACCACGACCCCCGCTCCGAACCCCGACGACGACCCGATCGTCACCGACGCCTTCAACACGCGCAAGGAGGACTACACCAACGTCTTCCCGACCGTGCAGCTGCGCTACGAGATCACGCCGAAGCTGCTCGCGCGCTTCACCTACTCCACCGGTATCGGCCGGCCCGGCTTCAACCAGAACAACGCCATCGCGTCGATCGACCGGACCAACGATCCGATCCTGATCAGCCGAGGCAACCCGAACCTGAAGCCGACCACGGGCGACAACTTCGACCTGGCGCTGGAATACTACCTCCCGGCCGGAGGGATCCTGGAGGTCGGGCTGTTCGACAAGGAGTTCGACAACTACATCGTGCCGCGCCTGCAGCGGAACGTGACCAACGACCCGCTTCTCGCCCCCGGCGAAACGGCCGACGTCACCACCTTCCTGAACGTGTCGGGCGCCTACGCGCGGGGGATCGAGGCGGCGTGGAACCAGCGCTTCGCCTGGCTGCCGGGCGTGTTCAAGGGACTGGGGATCGAGGCCAACGTCACCTACGTGGACTCGCAGATCCTGGAGTACGCCGCCGACCCCGTGAAGGGCACGCCTGACGAACACGGCCTTTTGCCCGGCACCTCGCGCCTCACCTGGAACCTGGCCGGCTTCTACGAGGCTTACGGCGTGCAGGCGCGGCTGGCGGCGCAGTACGTGGGGCCGAGCCTCTTCGGCCTGGGCGGCGACAAGGCGCTGGACACCATCCAGGACGAGCGGCTGACGCTGGACTTCACCTCGTCCTACGAGTTCCGGCCGGGCCTGTCGGTCTA
>JASLDZ010000237.1 GCA_030151985.1 Caulobacteraceae bacterium
TCCGCTGCTCCTGGCGCAGGACGGGCTTCCGCCGTCGGAGGGGCGGCCGCAGTTCCACCAGCAGATGGTCTACGCGGTGGCGATGAAGACCATCCGCAACTTCGAGCGGGCGCTCGGCCGCAAGGTCCTGTGGGCGCCCGAACGGCCGGCGCCGGGCCAGCCCTGGAGCGCGCTGGTCGACAACGGCTACCTGCCGCGGCTGCGCGTCTATCCGCACGCCATGCGCGAGGACAACGCCTACTACAGCCCGCAGAAGCGCGCGCTCCTGTTCGGCTACTTCCGGGCGGAGCCGACCGCCGGCGGGCGCAGCCTGCCGGGCGGGTGGGTCTTCACCTGCCTCTCGCACGACGTCGTCGCCCACGAGACCACCCACGCCATTCTGGACGGGATGCACAACCGCTTCATCGAGCCGACCACGCTCGACTCGCTGGCCTTCCACGAGGCCTTCGCCGACATCGTGGCCCTGCTGCAGCACTTCACCCTGCCGGGTGTGGTCGAGCACGAGCTGGCGGCGCAGGGCGGCAGCTTACGGATGCGCTCCCTGCTCAGCGGGCTGGCGCGGCAGTTCGCGGACGCGCGCGGCATGGCGGGCGCCCTGCGCGAGGGGCTGGACACGACGCCGGGCGGCGGCGACCCGCAGCAGGGCGCCTACGCCCTGGAGCCCGAGCCGCACGCGCGGGGCGCCTATCTGGTGTCGGCGGTGTTCGACGCCTTCGTGTCGATCTTCGAGCGGCGTTCGGCCGATCTCCTGCGGATCGCGGGCGCGGCCTCCGGCGCCCCGCTCGGACCAGACCTCGCGCGGCGCATGGCGCGGGAGGCGGAGAAGGCGGCCGACCAGATGCTGCGCATCTGCGTGCGCGCGCTGGATTACGTGCCGCCGGTCGACCTGCGCTTCGGCGAGTTCCTGCGCGCCATGGTCACCGCCGACGCCGACCTCGTGCCCGACGACCCGATGCGCTACCGCGTGGCGATCGCGGAGGCGTTCCGTCGGCGGGGCGTGTTCCCGCACGCCATCACCTCCATGGCGCCCGACAGTCTTATGTGGGAGGGGCCGGCGATCCGCGCGCCCGCGCTGGCGCAGTGCCGCTTCGACTTCCGCAGGCTGAAGCTCGACCTGGAGGCGCGCTTCAAGCGGCGGGACATCTGGCTGCAGGCGCAGAAGAACCAGGCGCGGGTCGACGCCTGGCTGGCCGCCCTGGTCGACGACACCGTCCCGCAGTGGGAGGCGCTCCTGGGGGTCAAGCTCACCGCCGACGCCCCGGCGAGCATCGCCCGCTCCCCGCGCACCGGCCGCCCCGCGGTGGAGGTTCACTCGGTGCGCATGGCCCGGCGGGCGGGTCCCGACGGGCAGGACCTGCGGCAGCTGGTGATCGAGGTCGGTCAGCGCCGGCGCGGCTTCTTCGACCCCGCCCAGCAGCAGGCCGCCGACGCGGGCGGCGCAGGACAGGACCCGACGGCCAGCGACTTCATCCTGCGCGGCGGGGCCACCCTCATCGTGGACCTCCGCGACGGGGAGATCCGCTACGCCGTGCGCAAGCGGATCGACGACGAGGACCGGCTGCAGCAGCAGCGCGACTACCTCAGCGGCGCGGCCGCCTCCGACCTGCGCGCGCTCTACTTCGGCGCGACCGCCTCGCGCGCCGGCGTGGAGCCGTTCGCCATGCTGCACCGGAGCTGACGCCGTGTCCTCCCCGCCGATCACGGTGCGGATGTACAAGGGCCTCCTGGGCGACTGCTTCCTGCTGCGGGTGGGGGAGGGAGCGGCGCGGAGCTCCATCCTGATCGACTGCGGAGTGCTGCAGGGCATCCAGGGCGCGGCCGACCGCATGAAGCGGGTCGCGGCCGACATCGTGCAGGCCACGGGCGGCGAGCTCGACCTCCTGGTCGTCACCCACGAGCACTTCGACCACCTGTCGGGCTTCGGCTACGCGTCCGACGTCTTCTTCGGCGGCCAGCTGAAGATCGGCGCCGCCTGGATGGCCTGGACGGAGAACCCGCAGGACGCGCAGGCGCAGGGGCTGCGCGCGCGCTTCGACAAGGGCAAGGCGGCGGTGGCGGCCGCGGCGCAGGCGGCGGGGCGGATGGCGGGTCAGGGGGTCGTGGGCGCCGACGACGTGACCGCCGGCCTCGAGAACTTCATCGGCCCGGTGGTCGAGGGCCTTGGCGCGGCGGCCGGCCCGCGCACCACGCGCGACATCCTGGACGCGATCAAGAAGGCGGCGGGCTCGGTCAGCTACCTCGAGCCTGGACAGGTGCTGCCGACGCCGGGAGCGACCCCGCTCCGCGCCTACGTGCTCGGGCCGCCCCGCAGCGAGGCGCGGCTGTTCAAGGCGCTGCCCTCCGCCGGCGACGCCAAGGAGACCTACATGGGCGGCGACGGCCTGAGCCTGGCCGATCACCTGCTCGCCGTGCTCGATCCCGCGGGCGGCGCGGGCGGCGGCGGACCGGACCTGCCGTTCCCGCCCCGCTACAACCACCTTCTTCCCGCGGCCTCCGCCTCCGACCCCGCCGCCGCCTGGGTCGCCCGGACCTACGACCAGGGGCCGGCCTGGAGGCGGATCGACGCCGATTGGCTGCAGGGCGCGGGCGCGCTGGCGCTGAAGCTCGACTCGAACACCAACAACACCAGCCTGGCCCTCGCCTTCCAGGCGCCTTCGGGCGACGTGCTGCTGTTCGCCGCCGACGCCCAGGTCGGCAACTGGCTGTCGTGGAGCGACCAGCCCTATCCCGACCCGGACGACAAGGCCGCGCCGCCGACCCAGCTCGCCGACCTCCTGCCGCGGGTGGTGCTCTACAAGGTCGGCCACCACGCCAGCCACAACGCCACCCTGGACGCGCAGGGGCTGGAGCGGATGACCCACCCCGGCCTCGTCGCCTTCATCCCCGTGGTGGAGACGGACGCCCATGCCCAGGGCGGCGGCTGGAACATGCCGTTCCCACCGCTGCTGACGCGCCTGCTGGAGATGACGCAGGGGCGGGTGATGCGCGGCGACGCCGCCGCCGGCCACGACCCCTCCGGGCAGGCGCTGACGACCAACGCCGCCTTCCTGGCCGCCGCGACCGAGAGCGCGGACGGGCTGTACGTCGAATACGCCCTCGGCGGGGCGTGAGCCGGACCCGTCGCTAGTCCAGCGAGGCGAGGGTGATCGGCTTGTCGCGGGCCGCGGCGTCCAGCGACGCCGAGCCGCCGGCGAAGATGTGCTGGTAGGTCCAGTAGGCCACCATCACGTTCTGCACGAAGCTGCGGGTGGAGGCGCCGGGCGTGCTCTCCATGGCCAGCAGGCTGTCGCCCTCCAGCCCCGTCTTCTTCACCGATCCGGTGTTCCAGCTCGCCAGAGCGCGCATGACGTCGCCCTTCGCCCCGCCGAGGAGCTTGGCGATGTACGTCTGGCCGATCTTCAGGTTGGCGCCCGGGTCCTTCAGCGCGGCCTTGGAGCCGCCCAGGCGCGCGGCGGTGCCCGGCGTGATCTGCATCAGCCCCATGGCCGCGCCGCCCTGCGCGTCGGCGCGGAAGCGGCTCTCCTGGCGCACGATGGCGTAGACCAGCGCCTTCTCCACGGTGAAGCCGCCGTTCGGGGCGAGGGCGGGCGTCGGGAAGCCGGCGAAGAACGCCTTGGTGCGGCCGCCTAGCGACGTGTCGGCGCCGGCGTCGAGCTTGAGCTTCCGCTCGGCGATCATGCCGTAGAAGGTGCGCGGGGAGGCGGCGGCGAGCTTCAGGTCCGCCTTGGCGTGGTCGTCGTGCCCGGCGGCGGCGGCGGCGCGGGAGGCCCAGTAGGCGCTGGCGGCGCGGGCGCCTTCCGACGCCTTGGCGTCGTGCGCGGCGCGGTCGAACGCGGACTCGGCGTCGGCGTACTGCTTCAGGCGGAAGGCGGCGAGGCCGTTGATCCAGTGCTCGCCGGCGGCCTTGGCCTTGTCGAGCGCGCCCTGCACGTCGCCGGCGAAATAGGCGGTGCGCGCCGCCTCCGCTCCCGCTCCGCCCTTGTCCTTCGCCTGCGCGGCGAGAGGGGCGCCGAGCGCCACCGCCAGGGTGGCCGCGAGGGCGCCGAAGCGGACGAGGGAGCGGGGGAACAGCATCCGGTGAGCGCCGCGTCGGTCTCGACCTCGCCGCCGAAGGGGGCGGTTCAAGCGGTCGGCGAGCGGTCCTGCGCCGTTGAAGGGACTCGCTGTCTAGCTGGTGGAACTCTTTTGATCGAGTCGAAATGCGAGCGACAAAACGTCAGCCCAGGCCTGCTTCTTCATCGCGGGGTGCTTCAGCAGGAAGTCGGGGCCGAGCGTCGCCATCGCCGGAAGGGCGTCCGCGCCGGGGGGACTCCACTCCAGGAAACTCCCGCGCAGCTTCAGGATCGGCGTGGCGTCGCCCGTCGTCCCTCGCACCGCGCAGCCTCCGAGCAGGAGGGCCGCGGAGGGCCGGGCGATCGCCGCCGCACGCGCCACGAAGGGGGCGGCGAGGGCCTGCTCGTCCGCGCCGGGGTCCGCGCCGCCCTTGGCGCGGCGGAAGACGGTGTTGATCCACAGCACGTCCTCGCCCAGGCCGGCGGCGGCCAGAAGCGCCCGGATCAGCGCCCCCCGGGGGCCGCGGAAGGGGCGACCCTCGGCCTCGTCCTCGGGGCAGGGCGCATCGCCCACGACGAGCAGCCGGGCCGGGGCCGCGCCCTCGAGCACCACGGCCGGGGACGCGCCGGGGAAGAAGGCGCGGGCGGCGGCGACCAGGGCGTCGAGGTCGTCGGCCTCGGCGGCGGCGGCCCGCGCCTCCGCCAGTCGATCGGCCGCTGCGGGGGG
>JASLDZ010000263.1 GCA_030151985.1 Caulobacteraceae bacterium
CGCCACCCCGTGGGCGACCCCAGCTACGAGGGCCTCAACGAGATCCGCCAGACCGCGGTGCGCGCCGCCGACCTCGTGCGCAAGCTCCTGGCCTTCAGCCGCAAGCAAACGGTGCAGCGCGAGACGCTGGAGCTGGGCGAGCTGATCAGCGAGTCCGAGGTGCTGCTGCGCCGCCTGCTGCGCGAGGACGTCAAGCTCGTGACCGAGCACGGCCGCGACCTGCCGCTGATCCGCGCCGACAAGGGCCAGCTCGAGACCGCGGTGATGAACCTCGCGGTCAACGCCCGCGATGCGCTGCGCAGCCACGGCGCCTCGGACGGCGGGGTGGGCGTGGTCCGCATCCGCACCGCGCGCCTCAGCCGCGACGCCGCTCGTGCGCTCGGCTTCACCGACGCGCCCGCCGAGGGCGCCGCCCTGATCGAGGTGGCGGACAACGGCCCGGGCATTCCTGCGGACGCGCTGGACAAGATCTTCGAGCCCTTCTTCACCACCAAGCCGGTGGGAGAGGGGACGGGGCTGGGCCTCGCCACCGTCTACGGCATCGTCAAGCAGATGGACGGGTTCATCCAGGTGGAGAACCTTCCCCCCGCCGAGGGCGGCGGCGCCGCCTTCCGCATCCTGCTCCCGGTCCACGTTCTGACCGCCGCGGAGGCCGCGCCCACGCCTGCCGCCGCCAAGCCGAAGCCCGCCGCGCGCGACCTCTCCGGCGCCGGCCGCATCCTGTTCGTGGAGGACGAGGACGCCGTGCGCGTGGTCGCCGCCCGCCTGCTCCGCGCCCGCGGCTACGAGGTGATCGAGGCGGCCGACGGGGAGGAGGCGCTGGAGCTGGCCGAGGAGCACGCCGGCAAGATCGACCTCCTGATCTCCGACGTGATCATGCCGGGTCTGGACGGCCCGACGCTCCTGAAGAAGGCCCGCGGCTTCCTCCAAGGCGCCCAGGTGATGTTCATCTCCGGCTACGCCGAGGCCGAGTTCAGCGACATGCTGGAAGGCGAGGAGGGCGTTACCTTCCTGCCCAAGCCGATCGACATCAAGGTGCTGGCCGAGCGCGTGAAGCAGCAGCTACAGGCGGGGTGAGGCGCGGACCGTCCCTCAGCTCACGAACCAGTCGGCGTTCTCCAGCCGCGGCTCCACGAGGCTGTGGAGCTCGTCGCTCTGGGCGAAGGCTTGCACGATCTCCGCGACGCTGTGGCCCGCGTCCAGGGCCGCGGTGAAGGCGGCGTGGCCGCCGGGGTCGGCGGGGCGGCCCAGCGCGGTCTCGTAGAGGTAGTCCACGAGCTGGCCATGGTTCAGCCCCTTGGTCGCGTCCAGGAACTCCTGCGACTGCGTGGCGGTGACCGCCAGGGCGTGGAAGTCGAGCCGGCCCGCCTCGATCTCGGTGGCCCAGTGCGCCAGGCCTCCTTCGTCGGCGGCGCGGCCGAAGGCGGCCTGGTAGACGAACTCCACGTCTTCATAGATCGGGTCGGGCGTCCAGACGCCGTGACCGATCGCGTCGGCGGTGAGCGCGCGGTGCTCGTCGCCCTCGGAGAACAGCGTGATCAGCTGGGCGCGGGTGATGGTCCCGGAGTCGAGATAGCCGGTCCAGGTCTGCAGGCCGCCGGGGTCCGCCTCCCGGTGCAGCACGGTCTCGTAGACCTCGCGCACGAACTGGTCGTCCGAGACGTTTCCGTAGTGCGCCTGGAACTCGGCGCTGGAGCTGAAGAGCACCGCCAGCCGCTGCAGCGACAGGCCGTGCTCGAGCTGGTCGGCCCAGGACGCCTCGCCATAGAAGTCGGGCGCCCGGCCGAAGGCGGCGTCGTACAGGCGGTAGACCTGCGCCGCCGCGCTGTCGGGGTCGAAGTTGAGCGTGCCGTCCAGGAAGCTGACCGTCTCCACGGAGGCGAGGTGGTCGGTGGCATTGTCGGGGCCGCCTGCGACCGTTCCCAAGGCCATGTCCATGCGGACGAGGTAGTCGCCGCTGGGATGGGCGTAGGTCGCCACATCCGAGCCCGCGCCCCCGTCCAGGCTGTCGCTACCCGGGCCGCCCGTGAGCGTGTCGTTTCCGTCGCCACCGCTGAGCGTGTCGTCGCCCGCCGCCCCCGTCAGCGCGTCGCCCGCGGCCGTGCCGTTGAGGATCAGCCCCGGGGTCAGGATCAGCCGGCCGTCGGAGCCGACGTCGAACGAGCCGTCGCTGAAGGAGACATGCTCGATCCCGCTCAGCGTGTCGATCCCGTGGGGGCCGGACACGACAATGGTCCCGGCGACATAGCTGACGGTGGAGTCGGCGTAGGCGTTGGCGAGCACGGCCGTGTCGTCGCCTGCGCCGCCGTCCAGGCTGTTGGAGCCCGCACCCCCGACCAGGGTGTCGGATCCGGCGCCGCCGGTGAGGGTGTCGCTCGCGACGCCGCCGGTCAGGCTGTCGTCGCCGCCCCGCCCGTCCAGCATCACCGCGCCGCCGCCCTCGGCTCCCGGGGTGACGCCGATGACGTTGGCGTCCTCGGTCCCCAACACCTGTTCTGTCGTGCCCGCCGCGCCCGTGGCTACCGAGACGTCCTGGAAGTTGAAGACCTTGAACTGGCTGAAGCCGCCGACCCCGCCGCCCAGCTCCAAGTCCAGGTCGAAGCCCGTGCCGATCTGCAGCAGGTTGTGGCCGGTCCCGCCGTCGAGGATGCCCGTCTTCAGCGAGGTGGTGGTGGCGCTGGCCAGAAACACGGCGTCGTCGCCGGCGCCGCCGTAGATGGTCTCCGCCACGCTGGCCAGGATGCGGTCGTTCCCATCGCCGCCCTCCACGTAGTCGGTGCCGGAGCCCGAGCTGATGAAGTCGTCGCCGCCGCCGCCGAACAGGGAGTCGTTGCCGCCGCTGCCCGTGATGATGTCCCGACCGGCGCCGCCATAAACGGCGACGGGGATGGCGTAGCCCGCGAAGGAGACGTTCGAGCCCCCGTCCCCGAAGACGAAGGTCTCCACGTTGGCCACGTCGAACGTCTCGCCGCCGACCTGGAACTCCAGCCCCGGCGCGGGCACGCTCACGGTCAGGAGCGGGGAGGCGAGGTGCGACAGGTCGAGGGTGTCGGTCCCGGCGCCCCCATCGACCAGACCCGTGGCCGCCGTCGCGGCGGCGGCCGACAGGATCAGGAGGTCGTTCCCGTCGCCCCCATAGAGGGTGTCGGCCCCGCTGACCCCGTCCAGCGTGTCGTCGCCGGCGAGGCCGCTGATCAGGTCGTCCGCCAAACCGCCGGTGAGGACGTCCGGTCCCGCAGTGCCCGTCAGCGTCGCCATGTCTCACCCCTGAAACACCCGGAGGCGACACTAGGCGAGGGCGCGGACGGAGACAACGCGCGCCGGCGCACCCGCGCCGACCCGTCGCCGGACGCCTACCCGATGAGCAGCGGGTCGTAGAAGGCGAGCACATGGGACTGGTGCTCCTGACTCATGGCGGTCTCGTAGAGGATGTCGCCGCGGCTGTGGCCGTTGACGAGTTCGGCTGTGTAGGCGGCCAGGCCCGTGGGATCGGCGTGGCGACCGACCTCGGCGACGTAGAGGCTGTCGACGTACTGGGCGTCGCTCTGCCCGGCGTGCGCCGCCTGGAACTCGGCGGAGGCGGCCATCTGGTCGGCGATCTGCCGGAAGGTCTCGCCGGAAGACAGCTCGGCGGAGTAGCCGGCGATGCCGGTCGGGTCGGGCTGGCGCTGCACGGCGGCGTCGTAGAGCAGCTCCAGCCCCTCGACGTGCGCGTCCGGGATCCAGAGCCCCTGCGCGACGATCGAGGCGGTCAGCGCCACGTGCTCGGGGCTCTCCGCCGCCTGCACGATCATGGAGGTGCGCGTCAGCGTGCCGTCGTGGAGCGCCTGCTCGTACTGCTGCAGGCCGTACGCGTCGGGCTCACGGTGCAGCGAGTGCTCGTAGACGTAGGTGATGTACTGGTCGTCGGTGAGCCCCGCCGTGGCGTTGGCGAACTCGGGCGAGGCGGCGGCGTTGTTCGCCATGTCCTGGAAGCTGTGCCCCTGCGCCACGTAGTTCAGGTAGCTGTCGAACCCCGCCGCGTCCGGCGCCCGGCCCAGGAAGCTGTCGTACAGCCGCACGATCTGGGCTGCGGTGGAGGCGGGGTCGAAGGTCAGCACGCCATCGAGGAACTGCACGCTTTCGATCGAGGAGAGCGCGTCATGGGCGGCCTCCACGCCGCCGCTGACTGAACCGGTCGCACCCTGCAGGCTGAACCTGTAGTCGTGAGCGAAGCCTGCGAACCGGACAAGGTCGTCCCCGGATCCGCCATCGAGCACGTCGTGGCCGCCGCTCGCCACGATCGTATCGTCGCCCCCGGCGCCCTGGATCGTCTCGCCATCCGCCGTCCCCACCAAGTAGTCGGGGATCCCGGAGCCGACCACCGGCGTCAGCGACAGCGCAGCATCGGCGAAGACGATCCGCTCGACGTCCGACAGCGTCGCCGTTCCTTCGGGGCCCCTGACTGAGACACCGCCGGCTATGGACGTGACCGTATAGGCGTCGATCCCGCCGCTGAAGACGGCGACGTCCTGGCCGACGCCGCCCTCCAGGGTGTCGCTTCCTCCCATCCCCGCGAGCGTGTCATCGCCAAACCCGCCGTCGATGAAGTTATTCCCGGCGTCGCCCGTCAGCCGGTCGCCGAGCGCGCCGCCGACGAGGTTCTCGATCCCCGAAAGGGTGAGGAACGTGAAGGTTGAGCCGGCCAGCCCGTCCTCGAGCGAGGCGGTTACCGCGTTGTTTATGCCTGCGAAGCTGAGAGTGTCGTCGCCTATGCCGCCTTCGAAGACGCCGCCGGAAGCGCCGGCATAGAGCAGGTCGTCGCCCGATCCGCCATAAACCGTGTCCGTGCCGAAGACGGGGTTGATCACGTCGTCGCCAGAGCCGCCCGACAGAAGGTCGCCGCCGCCGGTGCCGTCCAGAGTGTCGTCGCCCCCCGCGCCGTCCAGCGTCACCGCGCTGGTCGGCAGATAGGATGCGTACGCATAGGGATCGGCGATCCCCTCCAGGTGGTTGGGACCGTCGTCGCCGACCGCGGCGCCCCCGTCGAGCAGAACGTCTTCGATCCCGACCAGGTGATAGCGCAGCTCCGTCTGCGCCACACCGCCCACCGTCTCGCCGTGAACCAGCGCGCCCTGGGACAGGTCGATGGTGTCGGAGGCGTCCAGCAGCGAGACGTAGAGGGTGTCCTCCCCAGCGCCTCCGTCGAGCGTGCTGCGGTAGTCGCCGACGAGGGTGATCCGGTCGTTCCCGTCGCCGCCGAACACCGCGTCGATGCCCACATGCTCGACATAGACGAGCGGGTCGGTGGGGTTCACCCGAAGATAGCCGCCGACGTAGCCGCCCGCGAGGGTGTCGTCGCCCGGGCCTCCATAGAGCGTGTCGTCCTGCGCGGCTCCGAAGAGGCTGTCGTTCCCGCCGAGCCCGTCGAGCACCGGGTCGGTGACCGTGGTCTGCAGATGGTCGGCGCCGTCGGTGCCTACGAGCGTGCCCATCGATGTCGCTCAGGCGCCGATCAGCAGCGGGTCGAAGTAGGCCAGCACGTGGGATTGGTGCTCCTGGCTCATCGCGGTCTCGTAAAGGATGTCGCCGCGGGTGTGGCCGTTCGCGAGCTCGGCGGTGTAGGCGGCGAGGCCGAAGCTGTCGGCGTGGCGGCCGACCTCGGCGACGTAGAGGCTGTCGACGTACTGGGCGTCGCTCTGCCCGGCGTGCGCCGCCTGGAACTCGGCGGAGGCGGCCATCTGGTTGGCGATCTGCCGGAAGGTCTCGCCGGAAGACAGCTCGGCGGAGTAGCCGGCGATGCCGGTGGGGTCCGGCTGGCGCTGCACCGCGGCGTCGTAGAGCAGCTCCAGCCCCTCGACGTGCGCGTCGGGGATCCACAGCCCCTGCGCGACGATCGAGGCGGTCAGCGCCACGTGCTCGGGGCTTTCGGCCGCCTGCACGATCATGGAGGTGCGCGTCAGCGTGCCGTCGTGGAGCGCCTGCTCGTACTGCTGCAGGCCGTACGCGTCGGGCTCTCGATGCAGGGAGTGCTCGTAGACGTAGGTGATGTACTGGTCGTCGGAGAGGCCGGCGGTGGCGTCGTGGAATTCGGGGCTGGCCGCGGCGTTGTCGGCGATGTCCTGGAAGCTGTGGCCTTGGGCGACGTAGTTCAGGTAGCTGTTGAAGCCGGCCGCGTCGGGCGCACGCCCCAGGAAGCTATCGTACAGCCGCAGGATCTGGGCCGCGGTGGAGGCTGTGTCGAAGGTCAGCGTCCCATCCAGGAACTGCAGGGTCTCGACTGAGGTCAGCGCGTAGGAGGCGCCTTCCGGGCCCCCCGTCATCGTTCCCGCGCCGCCGTTCAGCGACAGGGTGTAGTCATGCGCGAAGCCCGTCAGCTTGAGCGTGTCGACGCCCGCGCCGCCGTCGTAGCTGGCTTGGCCGGATACGGCCGCGAACACGTCGTTCCCGCTCGTGCCGGCGAAGGCGGTCGCCGTGACGTCGTGCTGCAGATCGACGATCCCCACAACCTTGACCACGAGCGTGCCCGTCGCGCTGGTCACGGTGAGCGTGGTCACGCCATCCTTGACCGTCTCCGACATGCCCGTCGGCGAGAGCGCCGTGACGTTGATCTTATCGACGCCGGTCTGAAAGTCGGCGATCACGTCGGGCGCGGCGCTAGTCGAGTCCGCCGCGGACTGAAAGTCGAAGCGATCGGCCCCTGCACCGCCTGTCAGGGTGTCTACGCCCAGCCCTCCCACCAGCGTGTCCGATCCGACCGAACCGTACAGGTGATCGGCGCCCGACGTGCCCACCTCGTCCAGGTGCAAGCGGGCGGAGAGATCGACGATCTCGAACCCGTTGGGGGTCTGCACGAACAGCAAGGTACCGTCGCCGCCCAGCTCCATCCGCCCGATGCCGCCGGTGTTCGACGCCGAGACCGCGGTCTGAAGAGCGACCGTGCCGACCTCCTTCCATGTCGTCGTGTCGTAGACGTCGAGCGCCTGTTCGCTTGTGTTCCACAGCGCCAGCTGGTGACCGTCCTGGGTGAACTGCACACCTGCGATGTTACCGGCGGACTGTAGCGCCGAAAGATCCTTCACGACGCCGAGTGTCAGGTTGTAGACGAACAACGTGTTATAGGTCTGATTGACGATCAGGCCGCTCACATCGTCGATGTCCGCGTGCCCCTGGTTGAAGCCTGACGTGTTGGCCTTGTAGAGATCGGTATCCGCGATGATCCGGTCCGTCTGCGCGTCGTAGAGATGGAGCGGGCCGTTGGAGATCCCGGGCTCTGCGTAGAGGATGTAGCGGCCGCTCTCCGAAACGAAGAGATCGCTCATGCCGTATGTCGACAGATAGTTGACTGACGTGACCGCGGGCGAACCGGCCGGCGCTTCCGCGTTGAAGGCCCCGTTCGCCGGGCCCGTCGCCGAACCGCCGATCGTGAAGAGCGCTCGCCCGTTCGCCCCGACGGCGACATCGCGAATGCCGACCTGGTACCCTTGCGTTTCGAAGTTGAGCCTGGTCACGGCCAGGCTCGAGAGGTTCACCCGGTCAATCTCGGCCTGGTAGCGATCGTCGAACCAGTTCTGGTGCGGGGTCCCCGCCTCTGGCGCCTGGTCAAGGTGCGCCACGAGAACGTCGTTCGTGCCGGGGATCAGGCTGATGCCCGAAACCTGACCGCCCAGGTATACCTCGCCGGTGACGCTTTGGGTCGCTGGATCCCACTCACGAAGGTATCCCGATGAGGTCGTAAGAAGGAACTCGCCGAGCTGCGGGTCCCACAAGTGCCCCGCAAGGTCGCCCATGACGACCACCGCACTCCGATCCACCACCGCCGCCCACCCTCGCTGCACAACCCGGACCCGGATCGGAGCGGGACAGTAGTCACGCCCCCCGGGCTACGGCAAGGCGCTCCCGCGTAGGTTGCGCAGCGTCGCTCAGGCCCGGGCGAACTTCTGGAACTTGATGCGCTTGGGGATGAGGCTGTCGGCGCCCAGCCGACGCTTCTTGTCTTCCTCGTAGGCCTCGAAGTTGCCTTCGAACCATTCGACGTGGCTGTCGCCTTCGAAGGCCAGGATGTGGGTCGCCAGGCGGTCGAGGAACCAGCGGTCGTGGCTGATGACCACGGCGCAGCCGGCGAACTGCTCGAGCGCCTCCTCCAGGTTCTGCAGGGTCTCGATATCCAGGTCGTTGGTGGGCTCGTCGAGCAGGATCAGGTTGCCGCCTTCGGCCAGGGTCTTGGCCAGGTGCACGCGGTTGCGCTCCCCGCCCGAAAGGAGGCCCACCTTCTTCTGCTGGTCGCCGCCCTTGAAGTTGAAGCTGCCGACGTAGGAGCGCGTGTTCACCTCGCGCTTGCCGACCATCATCACGTCCAGGCCGTGGCTGATCTCCTGCCAGATGGTCTTGTCGGGGTCCAAGCTGTCGCGGGACTGGTCGACGTAAGCCAGCTTGACCGTCTCGCCCACGCGCACGGTGCCGGCGTCGGGCTTCTCCTGGCCGGTGATGAGCTTGAACAGCGTCGACTTGCCCGCGCCGTTCGGCCCGATCACGCCGACGATGCCGTTGGGGGGCAGGCGGAAGGAGAGGCCCTTGAACAGCACCTTGTCGCCATACTCCTTCTCCAGCCCCTCGACCTCCAGCACCACGTTGCCCAGGCGCGGGCCGGGCGGGATGGCGATGTGGGCGTGGGTCTGGGCGCCGCGGGCGCTTTCCTGCTCGCGCACCATCTCCTCGTAGGCGGCGAGCCGCGCCTTGGACTTGGACTGGCGGGCCTTGGCGTTGGAGCGCACCCACTCCAACTCCTTGGTCATGGCGCGCTGGCGGGCCTCGGACTCCGACTGCTCCTGCACGATGCGCTTGGTCTTCTGCTCCAGCCAGCCGGAGTAGTTGCCCTCGAAGGGGATGCCGCGCCCGCGGTCCAGTTCCAGCGTCCACTTGGTGACCTGGTCGAGGAAGTAGCGGTCGTGGGTGACCAGGATCACGCAGCCGGGAAAGGCCTCCAGGTGGTGCTGGAGCCACGCGACGGATTCCGCGTCCAGGTGGTTGGTGGGCTCGTCGAGCAGCAGCATGTCGGGCTTGGAGAGGAGCAGGCGGGCCAGGGCCACTCGCCGCTTCTCGCCGCCGGAGAGCTTGTCAACCGGCCAGTCGGCGGGAGGGCAGCGCAGCGCCTCCATGGCCTGCTCGACGCGGGAGTCGATGTCCCACAGGTCCTGGGCGTCGATCTTCTCCTGGAGGGCGTTCATCTCCTCCATCAGCTCGTCGGAGTAGTTCTCGGCCATCTCCATGGCGATGGCGTTGTAGCGG
>JASLDZ010000341.1 GCA_030151985.1 Caulobacteraceae bacterium
GGCCTTCTGCGCGCAGCTCTCGGCCAAGGGCCACACCTGCTTCGTCAAGGGGTGACGCGATGAAGGTCCCCGCATGAGCGTCGCCTGCATCCTCGGCTGCGAGGGGCCGGCGCTCGGCGGGGAGGAGCGCGCCTTCTTCCGCGACGTGCGGCCCTGGGGTTTCATCCTGTTCGCCCGCAACGTGGAGACGCCGGACCAGGTGCGCGCGCTGACGGACTCGCTCCGCGAGGCGATCGACCGCGAGGACGCCCCCATCCTGATCGACCAGGAGGGCGGCCGCGTGCAGCGCCTGCGCCCTCCGCACTGGCCGAGCTACCCGCCCGGCCGCGCCTACGGCGAGCTCCTCGCCAACGATCCGCTCACCCGCCGCGAGGCCGCCCGCCTGGGGGCCCGGCTGATGGCGCACGATCTGGCCGCCGTGGGGATCAACGTCGACTGCGTGCCCGTCCTCGACGTGCCCGCTCCCGACGGCCACGATGTGATCGGCGACCGCGCCTACGGGTCCACGCCGGAGGAGGTGGCCGTGCTCGGCCGCGCCGCCGCCGAGGGGCTGCTGGCGGGCGGCGTGCTGCCGGTGATCAAGCACATCCCTGGCCACGGCCGCGCCCGCGCCGACAGCCACAAGGAGCTGCCGGTGGTCGAGGCGTCCGCCGAAGAGCTGGACGCGGTGGACTTCGCGCCCTTCCGAGTGCTCAGCGACATGCCGATGGCGATGACCGCGCACGTGGTCTACGCCGCCTGGGACGCCAAGCACCCCGCCACCACCTCGGCCAAGGTGATGAAGCGCGTGGTGCGGCGCGCGATCGGTTACGACGGCTTGGTCATGACCGACGACCTCGGCATGAAGGCGCTGTCCGGCTCGCTCGCCGACCTGACCCAAGCCTCGCTGGAGGCGGGGTGCGACGTCGTCCTCCACTGCAGCGGCCGGCTGGACGAGAACAGGCAGGTCGCCGACGCCTCGCCCGAACTGGAGGGCAAGGCCAAGCGCCGCGCCAAGGCCGCGCTCGTCCGCCTCGTCCGCGCGCCCGAGCCGCTGGACGAGGGCGAGGCGCGCGCCCGGTTCACCGAGCTGATGAGCGGCCGCGCGGCGACGGGCGCGCCGCACCTGTCGCTGGTGCCCGACCCGACGCGCGACGGGCGCGACGCGTGAGCCTGCACTTCCAGCCGCGCCTGGACTTCGAGGCGGTGGAGGGCGCCGCCGCCGACGGCGAGGCGCTGATCGTCGACTTGGACGGCTTCGAGGGCCCTCTGCACGTGCTGCTGGAGCTGGCGCGCCGCCAGAAGGTGGACCTGAAGGCGCTCTCGATCACCCGCCTGGCCGACCAGTTCCTCGCCTTCGTCCAGGCCGCCCGAAGCCGCCGCTTCGCGCTGGCCGCCGACTACCTCGTGATGGCGTCGTGGCTGGCCTACCTGAAGTCTCGCCTGCTGCTGCCGCAGCCCGAGCAGGCCAAGCCCGACGAGCCCCCGGCCCACGAGCTGGCGGAAGCGCTCGCCTTCCGCCTCGCCAAGCTCGACGCCATGCGCCGCGCGGTCGAGGCGCTGCACGCCCGCCCGCAGCTGAAGCGCGACGTCTTCGCGCGCGGCGACCCGGAGGCGGTGACGGTGCGCGCGTCCGACCGGCTGGAGGGCGACCTGCACGGGCTGGTGATGGCCTATATCCACCAGCGCAAGCGCCAGGCCGCCCGCCGCTACGCCCCCGCCCGCCGCGTCGAGGCCTATCCGCTTGAGGACGCCCGCGACCACCTGCGCGACGTGCTGCCGGAACTGCGGACGTGGACGCCGCTGGAGCTCGTGGCGCCTTCGCCGGTGGGAGAAGGGGAGGGTCCGACGCGGGCGTCGTACGTTGCCTCCACGCTCTCAGCCGGGCTGGAGATGGTGAAGGACGGCGCGCTGGAGGCGCGGCAGCTCGCGCCGTTCGACCCGCTGATGCTGCGGGCGAAGGCGGCGTGAGTGGTGAAGCGGCCTGCGTCAAAATTGGTCTTGATCCTTCGACCATTGGTGCTTGGTGCGACTACACTGCTTTTGATCTGGGCTATTGGCGGTTACGCTTGCTTCCATCATCCAGACATTCGCTGAGTTCGTTCAATTTGATCCGCTCATCCCGGCGAAAGGCGGGACCCATGCTCGGTCGAACCTTGATCCCCGCGGCCGCCACACACTCAACCCGAGCATGGGTTCCGGCTTTCGCCGTTATGAGCGGGATTTAGAGTGGCTCATCCCTCGCAAACGGAGCGCCAGGTCGAGGCGCTTCTCTTCGCAGCCGCCGAGCCTCTGTCATTGGCCGACCTCGCCCGCCGCCTGCCGGAGGGGGCGGACGTGGAGGCCGCGCTCTCCGCGCTCGCCGGCCGCTACGAGGGGCGGGGCGTCGAGCTGTCCCAAGTCGCCGGCCGCTGGCGGTTCGCCACCGCGCCGGACCTCGCCGCCCTGATGGTGGAGGAGCGCGAGGAGCCGCGCCGGCTCTCCCGCGCCGCCAACGAGACGCTGGCGATCATCGCCTATCACCAGCCGATCACCCGCGCCGAGATCGAGGCGATCCGCGGCGTGGCGCTGTCGAAGGGCACGCTCGACACCCTGCTGGAGGTCGGCTGGGTGCGCATGCGCGGCCGCCGCCGCACCCCCGGCCGCCCCGTCACCTACGGCACCGCCGACGCCTTCCTGGAGCACTTCGGCTTGGAGTCGTTCGCCGACCTGCCCGGCGCGGCCGACATGAAGGCCGCGGGCCTCCTGGGCCTCGACATGCCCCCCGGCTTCACCGTCCCCGACCCCAGCGCCGACCGCGCGCGCGACGAGGACCCGCTGGGGGAGGGGGAAGAGGCGCCGGAGTTCGTGCAGGACTTCCTGGAGTAGGAGTGAGGCTATCTTGATCCGCCCCTTGGCATTTGGGGAGGTGGCCCGGAGGGCCGGTGGGGCCGCTTCGCGCCAGCGAAGC